>JAGCUO010000153.1 GCA_017962825.1 Lachnospiraceae bacterium
TGTCACCTGGTGACAAAAATGAAGCGTCCCCATGTCACTTGTTGAATATACGGTTTTGTGTTAGAATCGTTAGGCAATTTAACAAAGAAGGGTATGTGGTGCCGATGAGGTCTTATGACCTCTGAAGTCAAAAGGGAAACAGGTTTAAGGCCTGTGCGAACTCGTCACCGTATATACCGAGCATCTTTCGAAAAAAGTCACTGGGAGACCGGGAAGGCATTAAAGGTGCGTGAGCGGAATGTTTTCTTTTCCGTTTGGAGGTATGAGCCGGGAAACCTGCCATGTATAACGATACAGGATATTCATCCGGATCACGAGTAATTGATCGTATCACTTAAGCAGGGTAGATGCCCTGTCTTTTGTGTGCGCCCGTTACTCATTCTTAGCGAATGAGTATTTTTATTGCCTTCTTTGGATAGATTAGGAGGAGTAAAAAATGAAAAAGAAGTTGTTATCCGTTGTTTTGGCAGCGTCAATGACTGCCATGATGCTTGGAGGATGCGGAAATACCGCTCCCGCAGAAGAGCCCGTTCAGGAAGAGGCAGTTCAGGAAGTTGAACCCGCCGAGCCTTCAGAGCCCGAAGAGGAGCCTCCCGTTCTCAGCGATGAGGAATTAGCTATGGAAGTTGCAGATCTTATTGATGCGATCTATGTTCAGGAATGGACTGAGGAGACTGATGAGCTTTGTGCACAGGCTAAGGCTGCATGGGATGCACTTACCGATGAGCAGAAAGAGCTTGTTGAAGGTGAAGATGCAGATCCCGATTATTTCGGAAGAGATACCGGCGATGCTTCCAAGGACGATCCTTTGAATGCTGACGGAATCGGAGAAAATGAGATCCTTGTAGTATCTTTCGGAACTTCATTTAACGACAGCAGAGCTACAGATATCGGTGGCATTGAGAGAGCGATCGCAGAAGCTAATCCCGATTGGTCCGTAAGAAGAGCATTCACCGCTCAGATCATCATCAATCACGTTCTTGCAAGAGACGGAGAGAAGATCGACAACGTTCAGCAGGCACTTCAGAGAGCTGTAGACAACGGTGTTAAGAATCTCGTCATCCAGCCTACTCACCTTATGCACGGAGCAGAGTACGACGAGCTTATGGATGTAGTTGAGGAGTATAAGGACAGCTTCGAGACCATCAGCATCGCAGAGCCCCTTCTCGGAGAAGTAGGAAATGATGCTACCGTTATCAACGAGGACAAGAAGGCTGTTGCAGAAGCAATCGTAGCAGAGAGCCTCGAGATCTCCGGTTTTGATTCACTTGATGCGGCTGCAGAAGAAGGCGTTGCATTCGTATTCATGGGACACGGAACCGCACATACCGCAAAGGTTTCTTACAGCCAGATGGCTACTCAGATGGCAGAGCTCGGATACGACAATATCTTCATCGGAACCGTTGAAGGCGAGCCTGAGGAGACTGCATGTGAGAACATCATTGAGGAAGTTCATGCAGCAGGTTACACCACTGTTATCCTTCGCCCCCTTATGGTAGTTGCAGGCGATCACGCAAACAACGACATGGCGGGCGATGACGAGGATTCCTGGAAGAGCATGTTCGAAGCATCAGGATATTTTGATACCGTTGATTGCCAGATCGAGGGACTCGGAAGAATTGATGCGGTTCAGGAGCTTTATGTAGCTCACACTGCTGAGGTTATCTCCGGACTTGATATCAAGACTGCTTCACTTGAGGATGGGGAGTACGAGGTTTTTTTTTAACTGACAGCTCTATGTTCCATATTAATGAAGCATATGACAATAGAGCTGTGCTTACGGTAGAAGACGGAGCTATGACCGTTCACATCACGCTCCCTTCTAAAAATATCTTAAATCTGTATCCCGGTCTTGCCGAGGATGCTCAGAAAGAGGGCGCTAATCTTCTGCAGCCCACTGAGGACGAAGTTACTTACAGCGACGGCCTTACCGAGACTGTATATGGCTTCGACGTTCCCGTGCCTTACCTGGACAGCGAGTTTGATCTTGCGCTTATCGGAACCAAAGGAGTTTGGTATGATCACAAGGTCAGCGTTTCACTGGCAGATTAATCTATGTATATAAAGAGATCACTTCAGAATAGAATATCGATACTGTTAATTCTGATAGCGGTACTATGCGTAACCTCCTGCACTTCGCAGGGGGTTACCTTTGTTAATCAGACGAATGAAGCGGAAGGGTTTGAGCCTGTCAGAGAGACTTATTTGGTGGATATCGGCTTTGAAGGCGGAACCGGAAAAGCTTATATTCAGTCCCCCGTAGAGGTATCATGCGTTGACGGAGATTATTCTGCCGTATTTGTGTGGAGCAGCGAAAACTACGATTACATGATCGTAGACGGTGTAAGATACGACAATGAAAATCCCGGCGGACCTTCTACTTTTACCGTCAGTTTGGAAAATATAACGGACCCCCTGACTGTTATCGGTGATACCGTTGCCATGAGTACTCCTCATGAGATCGAATATACTATAACCTGGGGTGAGACGACTGTAACATCAAGTGAGAATTATGACAGCTTTGTCGTTTCCAAAAGTGAGCTTTTTGATGCGCTTGAAAAAGCGGGTCTTTCGAAAACGGGAGAGATGATCCCAACATATGCGGTGGGATACAGGGTTACGGAATTCGGGGATTATTCTGTGATCTCCATTGATAATTCCGGAGAGTATCTGATCGTTCCGGAAGGTGGCGGCGTACCTGAAGGAATTCCGGAGGGCGTACGCGTACTTTATAAACCTCTGGATACAGCGTATCTTGTAAGTACATCCGCAATGGATCTTGTGGTTTCCTGCGGAGCACTTGAACGCATCGCACTATCCGGAACCAAGGAAAGTGATTGGTATGTTGAAGAAGCGGCCCGTGCCATGGCCTCGGAAGATATACTCTATGCAGGTAAATACAGAGCGCCCGACTATGAACTGCTTCTTAATACCGGATGCGATATTGCCATAGAAAATACCATGATCTACCACGATCCCGCTGTTATAGAGAAATTAACCGAGCTTGGGATTCCTGTTTTGGTAGAGACTTCCAGCTATGAAAAGGACCCTTTGGGAAGGTTAGAATGGATCAAGCTCTACGGTATTCTTTTCGACAGGGAAGAAGAAGCTGTAAAATATTTTGATGAGCAGATAGATGCTCTTTCGGATATTTTGAGGGAAAAGCCGGATACCGGCCTGAAAGTGGCATTCTTTCATGTAACCGCAAACGGGATGATCAATGTACGCAAAAACGGAGACTACATCACACGAATGATCGAGATCTCCGGAGGTCATTATGTCCCCGAAAACGCAGGCGACGGTGAGAATGCATTGTCCACCATGAATATGCAGGCTGAGGATTTCTATGCGGGAGCCAAAGATGCGGATATACTTATATATAACTCCACCATAGCAGGCGAAATCTCATCCGTTGAAGAGCTGATAGCTTTGAATCCTATATTTGCGGATTTCAAAGCTGTGAAGGAAGGAAGAGTCTATTGTACCGAGAGAAACCTTTTTCAGCAGACCACCGGAATGGCAGAGTTTGTCAGAGACCTCAATGATATATTTAACGGAGTCGAGAGGGACTACACTTATATCTATAAGCTTGGATGAAATGCCCGGGGCTGTAAAATCCGAGGAAACCAAGGGAATTACAGCCATTATGGGGCGAAAGGTGTTAGGAAATGACCTCCGGGACTGTAAAATCCGAGGAAACTAAGGAAATTACAGCCAATCTTAGGAGAAAGGCGTTAGGAAATGACCTCCGGGACTGTAAAATCCGAGGAAACCAGGGGAATTACAGCCATTATGGGGCGAAAGGGGTTAGGAAATGACCTCCGGGACTGTAAAGTCCGAGGAAACTAAAGAAATTACAGCCAATCTGAGGTTAAAGGCGTTAGGAAATGTCCTCCGGGGCTGTAAAATCCGAGGAAACTAAGGGGATTACAGCCATTATGGGGCGAAAGGGGTTAGGAAATGACCTCCGGGACTGTAAAATCCGAGGAAACTAAGGAAATTACAGCCATTCTTAGGCGAAGGAGATCAGGAAATGCCTTCCTGGGCTATAAATTTCTGAGGAAGAAAAGGAATTATAGCCCTTCGAAGCCAAAAGCCGTGCAAAAAGCCCGGCCTGGGCTATAAATTTCTGAGGAAGAAAAGGAATTATAGCCCTTTACAGCCAAAAGCCACTCTAAAAGCCCCGCAGCCCCGTAACGCACTTCACTTCCTCCCGGAATATACACTGAATGATCAAGAAATAAGATGAGTAAGACACGTAGCGCTGTATTTTTCACAATATGCATATTGCTGGTGATCGGACTGTTTGCCATGAATATCGTGATGGGAAGCACTTCGATTTCTGTGGGCGAGATCATGACCATCCTTGCAGGAAAGGCTGAAGGAACCTCAGCCTCCATCATCCTAAACATCAGGCTCCCCAGAGCAGTGGCGGCGCTGGTTTTGGGTGGTGCTCTTGCTCTGTCCGGATACCTCCTTCAGACATTCTTTGCAAACCCCATCGTCGGTCCTTACGTACTCGGAATATCATCCGGTGCAAAATTATGCGTCGCACTTATGATGATCTTTGTTTTATCCCGGGGAAAACATATCGGACTTGCGTTAATGATCGTATCCGCATTTGCAGGATCTCTTATCGTAATGGCATTTGTACTTGCCATATCGGTCAAAATAAAAAGCATGGGCATTCTTGTTGTCTGCGGCATCATGATCGGATATATATGCTCCGCCATAACGGACTTTGTTGTAACTTTTGCGGATGATTCAAATATCGTTAATCTCCATAACTGGTCTTTGGGAAGTTTGTCCGGCATCGGCTGGAAGGAGATCAGGGTTTTCACTGTGGTCATTTTGCTCTGCCTGATCATCTCCCTTTCCATAATCAAGCCCATGAATGCATACAGGCTCGGCGAAAACTATGCCAGAAATGCAGGCGTTAATATCAGGATGCTGAGAGTGGTACTGATACTTGTATCAAGCCTCCTTGCCGCATGCGTAACTGCTTTTGCGGGACCGATATCTTTCGTAGGAATCGCAGTTCCGCATTTGGTAAGATCTTCCCTCAAAACAGACCGGGCAGGAATCGTAATCCCCGCATCATTTATCGGAGGATCAATAGTAACCCTCTTAAGTGATGCAATCGCACGATCTGTTTTTGCACCGACGGAAGTAAGTATCAGTTCCGTCACCGCACTTCTCCTTGTTCCGGTAGTTATATATGTGATGATGAAAAGAAAAAAGGATCGCTGATCATGGCTGAAACAGGAATCAAAACCGAACATCTGAATATCGGATATGGCAGCGACCTTATAAGAGATATCTGCATAGAAGGGGCGCCCGGTAAAGTCGTAACCCTGATCGGTCCCAACGGTTCCGGCAAGACCACGCTTCTCCGTACACTTACCGGTGAACTGAAAAAACGCGGAGGCGTAGTATATCTTAACGGTAAGGATCAGACTGAAATGTCTGCTTACGATATTGCGCGTTCCATGTCCATGGTCATGACGGAGAAAATAAAACCGGAGCTCATGACAACCAGAGAAGTGGTGGAAGTCGGAAGATATCCTTATACCGGAAAACTGGGTATCTTATCCGAAGAAGATAAGGCTAAGGTGCAGGATGCCATGGAGCAGACGGACATCACGGCTTTGTCAGATTCCTATTTTGCAAAATTAAGTGATGGTCAAAAGCAGCGCGTACTTTTAGCGAAGGCAATCTGTCAGGAACCCGATGTGCTAATTCTTGATGAGCCCACATCTTATCTTGATATCAGATATAAGATCGACCTTCTTAATAAGATAAGAAATATTGCATCCGCGAAAAACATCGCAGTCCTTATGTCTCTCCACGAACTGGATATTGCAAAGAAGATTTCCGATATCGTAGTTGCGGTCGGTGACGGAAAGGTACTTAAGATCGGAACTCCCGGTGAAGTATGCACGGAGAGTTTTATAAGAAAGCTTTATAACATCGAAGGAGTAGAGTCTGAACTTCTCGGTGATCAATACTGGGTGAGCGATGAGGGAAAATCGGATGCTCCGCTTCTGACCGAAAATAAACATTCGAAGAATCCGGAGAATTCCCGTAAAGCAAAAGTGATAATGATCCAGGGCACCATGTCCAATGCGGGAAAGAGTCTGGTCGCCGCAGGACTTTGCAGGATCTTTGCAAATGACGGATACAAAGTCGCTCCTTTTAAGTCACAGAACATGGCTCTGAATTCCTATATTACCGATGAAGGCCTTGAGATGGGAAGGGCACAGGTGGTGCAGGCGGAGTGTGCACGCGTAAGACCTGTCGCGGAGATGAATCCCATACTCCTGAAACCCACATCAGCAATGGGTTCACAGGTCATCGTAAACGGAAAAGTCGTTGGCAATATGAAAGCCATGGATTATTTCCGCCACAAGAAAGACTACATACCAGAGATCATGAAAGCCTATGAAAAACTGGCTGACATGGCTGACATCATTGTTGTTGAAGGCGCAGGTTCGCCGGTTGAACTTAATCTGAAAGATGGCGACATAGTGAACATGGGCCTTGCGGAGATGATAGATGCTCCCGTGCTTTTGGTGGGTGATATAGACAGGGGCGGAATTTTCCCCCAGCTTCTCGGAACTCTGGATCTCCTTACGAAAAAAGAAAGAGAACGGGTAAAAGGCCTTGTCGTAAACAAATTCAGAGGTGACGGAAAACTTTTTGAAAGCGGAATAAAGATCCTTGAAGATAAAGGAATGACCAAGGTGGTCGGCGTTGTTCCTTATATGGATCTTAAGATCGATGACGAAGATTCTCTTTCCGAAAGATTTACGAATAAAACCGTGGGTGAATTTGACATTGCTGTCATAAAACTCCGTATGATCTCAAACTTCACGGATCTTGATACCTTTGATCAGATAAAAGAAGCATCCGTCAGATATGTGGAAAAGCCTTCGGAACTCGGAAATCCCGACCTTCTGATAATTCCCGGTTCCAAGAATACCATCGGAGATCTGAGAGAACTTAAAAAGAGCGGACTTTTTGATGTGATCATTAAGAAAGCGAAAGAAGGGACTGTGACCATCGGTATCTGCGGAGGATATCAGATGCTGGGTGAGACGGTTGATGATCCCGAGGGCTCGGAGACAGGCGGAAGTGAAACCGGCCTTGGACTTCTTCCCGTTAAGACAGTTATCGGAAGTGAGAAGATCAGAACTGTTTACGGCGGTGAGATCGTTTCGGCAACCGGAATACTGGAAGCAATCAAAGGCTCACCTGTTACGGGTTATGAGATCCACATGGGAGAAACTCATCCCACGGAGGAACTTCAGGAATTCACATCCGGAAAAACGGGATATTGCAAAGGGAATGTGTACGGAACTTATGTACATGGATTCTTTGATAAAAAAGAGATCCTTCAGGGAGTTGTAAATGCGGTTTCTGCCGCAAACGGAAAATCGGTCGATACGAAAGCGGCGGAAGATTATACGGACCGCAAAGAAGTTGTCTACGATAAACTCGCGGAAAATCTACGATCAAGCCTTGATATGGAATACATCTATAAAATACTCGGATTAAACAAATGACCAGGGATGAACTTAACAATCTGAATATAGAAGCGCCGGATCCCGCAATAAGGACAAAGGCTAAGAGAAAATGGGATGCTCTTGCAAAGCCCATCGACGGACTCGGAAGATTCGAAGATACAGTCTGTAAGATTGCCGCTATCTGTGGGACAACCGAACCTGATCTGGCGGAAAAAGGTCTTATCATCATGTGCGCCGACAACGGGATCGTGGAAGAAGGCGTATCCCAGACAGGCAAAGAAGTAACTTACGAAGTTGCGGCACTTATGGGCGCGAAGAAAAGCAGCGTCGGCATCATGCTTAAGGACTATCCGGCACATATCCTCACCGTCGATATAGGGATCGATTCGGATGATACCCCGACAGGAGTTATCTGCAAGAAGGTAGCCAAAGGAACTAAGAATTTCCTTCATGATCCTGCCATGACTGAGGAAGAAACATTACGTGCGATCGAAACCGGAATCGGCTGCGTAAAGGAACTTAAAGATAAGGGAATCTCCATAATCGCAACGGGCGAGATGGGAATCGGAAATACCACGACGTCCTCTGCACTTATGAGCATTCTTACCGGACTTGAAGTCCCTGAATGCACAGGAAGAGGCGCGGGTTTGTCGGATGAGGGACTTAGACGTAAAATAGAGGTGATAGAGAAGGCTCTGGCCTTTCATTTCCCTGATGGACATGCGGATACCTTCGATGCACTTTGCAAAGTGGGCGGGCTTGATATCGCAGGCCTTACGGGAGTTTTTATCGGCGGTGCCCTGCATAAGGTTCCTATTGTCATCGACGGATTTATCAGCATGATCTCCGCACTTATCGCGGATCGCATGGTGCCCGGATGTAAGGCGTATATGATCTCATCCCACATGGGAAAAGAAAACGGAATGAGAGTCCTGTCCGAAGAACTGGGTCTTGATCCTGTTATATATGGAAATCTTGCACTCGGTGAAGGAACCGGTGCGGTTATGTTTTTCCCGCTGATTGATATGGTAATGAATCTGTATGGCAGCGGAACCAATTTTGCGGATACTCCCATTGAAGTGTACGAAAGGTTTGATAATAAATGATTTCGGCGGTGATCGGAAAATCAAATACCGGTAAATCTGTTCTTGCCGAAAAGCTGGCACTAGAAACGGGAGATGAAAAGGTTTACTACCTTGCCACCATGAACGTTATGGACGATGCAGGAAAAGAGCGAGTTGCAAAACACAGAAAGCAGCGTGAAGGTAAAGGCTTTATCACCATAGAAAAGCAAAAAGACATCGCAGGGATTTTGGGTGATACAGGTGATGCAAAATGCTCAACCGTATTACTTGAGTGCGTAGCCAATCTTGTATCGAATTATATTTTCGACGATCCGGATTTTGATTTTAGCAGGTGTGATCCCCAAAAAGACTGTGATGAAATTGCATCCAAAGTTGCGGATGAGATCAAAGCTTTATCCGGAAAGGTTCATAACCTGATCATCGTTACAAACGAGTATGACCATGACGGCGAAAGTTATGATGACGCCACGAGATTTTATGTCAGGACACTTAGCAGGACAAATGAATTGATCACTCCTTTTTGCGATGAGGTTCATGATCTGTTAAAAGAAACCGAAGGAAACTGATTTGAAGATATTCAGACGAATGGCAATTTCATTTACTTTATATTCAAGGATCCCCATGCCACGCTTTGAGTGGAAAGAAGATGACATGGCAACAAGCCTTGATTTCTTTCCTTTGGTAGGACTGGTTATTGCTGCACTTATCAGTGTATTAAACATTGGGCCTTTGACTCTGATCAATCCATATGTCAGGGCAATCCTTTCCGTACTTATTCCCATACTTATAACCGGCGGATTTCATCTGGACGGATTTATGGACACATCCGATGCACTGAATTCCTACGGAGAGCATGAGAAGAAACTGGAGATATTAAAGGATCCTCACATCGGAGCTTTCTCTGTTATCTCGCTTGTAAAGCTGATGCTGATCGCACTTGCTTCTTCCGTGTTCATCCTTACATCGGATGGATTGACCAAAGAAACAGTGATCACATGCTCTTGTATCTTCGTGGTAAGCAGATGCATCTCGGGACTGACCTCACTCTTTTTAAAGAAGGCGAAGAAAAACGGAATGCTTTCGAAAGAGGCGGGAAATGTCAGGAAAGGTACAGTGATACTTTTATCTGTTCAGCTGATCGCCGCATCCTGTGCCATGATCGTTCTTGATCCTGTAACAGCTATCCCCGCACTTGCTTTTTTTGCCGGATACACACTTTATTACAAGCATAAAACAAAAAAAGAATTCGGAGGCGTGACCGGTGATACGGCGGGACTTTTTGTCAGCGTATCCGAAACCGGAGCCGCATGCATAATCGCATTGGTTATTTTGATTTTGAGGTACCTTTAATGGCGCGTAAAAAAGTTTATTTGATAAGACACGGTGTTACGATCGGAAATACCGAGAACAGATATATAGGCCTGCGGACCAATCAGCCCCTCTGTGAAGTGGGAATAAAGGCGGCTGAAGAATTAAGAAGGGGAATTCCTGCCTCTTTCTATAAACAGATAAACAGAATTTGCTGCGGACCCATGATCCGTGCAAGAGAAACCGCAAAGATCTTATTTGAAGACCGTGACGCGCAGATCATAGATGAATTTACGGAAACGGACTTTGGATATTTCGAAGGAAAAAACTATAACGACTTAAACGGTGATCCGGTTTATCAGAAGTGGATCGATTCAAACGGAGAAGATCCCATTCCCGGAGCGGAGAAAAGAGAAGACCTGATCGCAAGATCAATGAAAGGTCTTATGAAAGCACTGGGAGATATGAATGCGGATGAAACGATCGCAGTAGTTTGTCACGGCGGAAATATTATGGGACTTTTGAGTCATCTGACCGGAGAGAATTATTTTAGCTTTATGACTAAGAACCTGGAGTGCTTTTGTTTGGATCTGGAGACTGATGGTAAGAACATTGTTGCAACTACATATGATCGCGTTGATCTGTGGAATTTTGCTTGATCAGATCGTCGGCGATCCGTATTTTATGCCCCACCCCATCAGGGCTATCGGAAAGCTTATAATGGTACTTGAGAAGAAACTTCTCGGTGAGACTAAGGGGGTAGAAGATCGAAATCCTTCCGAAGAAAAAAGACGCGGGATCCTGCTTTGGTTTATCGTCATATTGACTACCGTTTTCTTAACTGCGCTGATAGTAATAGGCTCGTACATGATCAATAAGTATGTTGGAATCGTAGTCGAGACTATTCTCACATGTTATATCCTTGCAGCCAGAAGTCTTTGCAAAGAGAGCATGGCGGTTTCAAAAGAACTTGATAAAGGTGATATCCCCGGAGCCAGGTATAAGCTGTCCATGATAGTCGGAAGAGATACTGCCGAACTTAACGAGGAAGAGATCGTTAAAGCTGCTGTGGAGACTGTTTCGGAAAACACATCGGACGGTGTTATCGCACCTCTTATCTATACTGCGATCGGTGGCCCCATACTCGGTTTCTTATATAAAGCAGTAAATACTATGGATTCCATGCTTGGATATAAGAACGACAGATTCAAGGATTTCGGTTTTTTTGCGGCTAAGGCCGATGATGTATTTAATTATCTTCCTTCCAGGATCAGTGCGCTGCTCATGATAGCGGGTGCATATGTCTTAAGGATTTTTTCCAGGTCATACGATCCCAAAGGTGCTTCAAAGATCTGGAAAAGAGACAGACTTAATCACAAGTCCCCGAATTCAGCTCAGACGGAAAGCGTTTGTGCGGGAGCGCTGGGACTTAAACTGGGAGGACCTCATCTCTATGGCGGTGTAATGGTAGATAAACCGTTCATCGGAGATGAGAAGAGAAATGCGGAAGTTAAAGATGTTTCAAGATCCAATAATCTGATGTTCATGACGGAAGCAATTGCGGTGATCATCATCATATTGATAGAGTCATTAGGGACGGTTCTGATGACTTGGTGAAAGCAGGTGAATATGTCACACGGCGGAGATATTTACAGAAACAAAGTTGATATAGATTTTTCGGTTAACCTTAATCCTCTGGGAATTCGCAATGAGATGAAGGAGGCTTTGATAAAAGCTCTCGATCGAAGCGAAGAATATCCGGATCAGGATCAAAGACTTGTAAGGGAAAAGATTGCGGATATGGAAGGCCTGGATTTCGGTAATGTTTTTGCGGGATGCGGAGCATCTGAACTTATCCCTGCGATCGTAAGAAGTCTGCGCCCGGAAAATGCTCTTATCTTTGCACCTTCCTATACGGGATACGAGAGGGCGCTGGACGGAGCGGGTGTTGATATTCTTTATCACAACACCATGAAGGAATCCGGATTTGACCTGACAATGGAGGATGTCAATTCCATCACAGATAAAACGGATCTTGTCTTTTTGTGCGATCCCATTAATCCCACCGGCAAGAATATCAAAGACGATGTTTTTGATGAGATGATCAGAAAATCTCACGAAGCAGGTGCCAGAGTAATACTGGATGAAAGCTTTTATCTTCTGTCAGAAAGATGCAGAGGGTCTTTCAGAACAAGAAGCGTGGGTCTTCTCAGAAAATACGATAATCTCTACATACTCAGATCATTTACAAAGCTTTTCTGCGTGCCCGGCATCAGAGCGGGAATTGTTCTCGGTTCACATTCTGGTATCAGAGAGATTGCCAAGCAGGTTCCCGAATGGAACCTTCCCGTTACCAGTGAAGCTGTTATCAGTACAGGTTACGACATCATGAAGAGCGGTAAGTTCATCAAAGAAACTCTGGAAGCCGTACGAAGCGGAAGAGAATATCTTACGAAAGAACTTAAAGTCTACGGATTCGGTGTATATGACAGTGATACCTCATTTGTTCTTTTCGAGGGTCCGGAAGGACTTAAGACTAAGCTCCTTTCCAAGGGAATCCTTATCAGGGAATGCGATGACTATCCGAGTCTCGGAAAGGGCTACTACAGAATTGCCGTTCGTAAGGAAGAAGATAATACAAAGCTTATCAAAGCTATAGGAGAATGCCTTGTTTGAAAAATTGGCTCCTGCGGAAATTGAAAAAAGAAGCTTCGAGATAATAAGCAGCGAACTTGAAGAGAGGGGGATTATCCTTCAAAAAGAAAACGAACTTGTGATAATGCGCTGCATCCATACATCTGCGGATTTTGAGTATGCCGATACTCTTTCTTTTTCGGAAGGGGCAGTGGAACGCATGAAGGATTTGATCAGGGGCGGTGCGGTGATCGTAACCGATACCAACATGGGCCTGGCGGGAGTGAATAAAAAGAAGCTTTCTGCATTCGGCGGCGAAGCGTTTTGCTTTATGGCAGATGAAGATGTTGCCCTTGAAGCCCGGGAAAGAGGAATCACAAGAGCTGCCGTTTCAATGGAAAAGGCTTCAAAAATTGACAAGGATGTCATATTTGCGATAGGTAATGCACCTACTGCTCTTATAAGACTTCATGAGATGATGGAAGAGGGAACCTATACACCTAAATTTGTAATTGGTGTTCCCGTGGGATTTGTAAATGTGGTTGCATCCAAAGAACTTTTCATTGATTCGGATGTTCCCTATATCATCAACAGGGGAAGAAAAGGCGGAAGCAATATAGCCGCCGCAATATGCAATGCGGTTTTGTATGACATGTAAAGGTGAGCATCTCCATGAGAAAAGGCTTTACCACCGGAAGCTGCGCCGCTGCGGCATCTAAGGCTGCAACGTGGATGCTTTTATCCGGCAAAGAGAAAAACAAAATAGAGATCACCACACCTGCAGGAATAGTTTACAGCCCGGATATCGAGGATATCACAAGGGGCGATTCTTACGTGAAATGTGCGGTCAGGAAAGATTCCGGGGATGATCCGGATATCACTAACGGAAGCCTTGTTTATGCGAAGGTTTCATATGCTGATACAGGTATGACTTCAGACGAGATAGTCTCTATAGACGGCGGAGAGGGTGTGGGAAAAGTAACCCGTCCCGGTCTTGACCAGCCTGTGGGAAATGCGGCTATCAATTCGGTTCCCAGAATGATGATCAGAGATGAAGTGATGCAGGTCATGGATCTCTTTGATCATGAGGGCTCACTTAATGTTGAGATCTCTGTTCCGGGCGGTGAGGAGATCGCACTTAAGACATTTAATCCGAGGCTGGGAATCGAAGGCGGGATATCCATCATCGGAACAACGGGCATCGTAGAACCCATGAGTACCAAGGCACTTCTTGATACCATAAGAGTTGAACTTAATCAGCTTAAAGAAATGGGTGCTGCCGTTGCCGTTATCTCTCCCGGTAATTACGGTCTTGATTTCATGAGGGATACTTATGATTTTGATCTGGACCGCGCGGTTAAGTGTTCCAACTATATCGGTGACACCATCGACATGGCGGCAGAGCTGGGTTTTGAGAAGATGCTTCTTTGCGGACACATCGGAAAACTTATCAAAGTATCCGGCGGTATCATGAACACTCATTCCAAAGAAGGCGACTGCAGAATGGAACTTATGGCTGCAGCTGCGGTAAGGTGCGGAGCGGGAACCGAAGCACTTAAGAAGATCCTTGACTGCGTGGCGACGGAAGAAGCCATAGAGATTCTTGTAAAAGAAACATCAAAGAAGAATGCTTTGAATATATAACCGATAAGATTTCTTTTTATCTGAATAAAAGAAGTACGGATAAGATGAAGGTAGAGTGCATGGTATATGCCAATGCATACGGCCTTCTCGGAAAGACCGAAAATGCAGATGCATTTATAGAAGAAGCTAAGAAAGAGATTATCAAATGATCAATTTTGTGGGAGCGGGTCCCGGTGCGACGGATCTTATAACCGTTCGCGGAATGGAACTTATAGGAAAAGCAGATGTGATAATCTATGCGGGAAGCCTTGTTAATCCCGCACTCTTGGATTATGCAAAGGACGGCTGCGAGATACATGACAGTTCCAAGATGACTCTTGAAGAAGTTCTTGACGTGATGATTCCCACATCCGAGTCCGGTAAAGAAGTGGTAAGACTACATACCGGTGATGCAAGCATATACGGCGCGATCCGCGAGCAGATGGATGAGCTCGATAAAAGAGGAATTGCCTATGCCACCTGTCCCGGAGTGAGCGCAGCTTTCGGCGCCGCATCATCTCTTAATCTCGAATACACCCTTCCCGGAATTTCCCAGACTCTTATCATTACCAGAATGGAAGGCAGAACCGCCGTTCCCGAAAAAGAAAAAATAGAAAGCCTGGCATCTCATAAAGCATCCATGGCGATTTACTTAAGTGCCGGGATGCTGGATGAATTAAGTAAGAGACTTATAGCAGGCGGATATTCAGAAGATACTCCCGCAGCTATCGTTTATAAAGCAACATGGCCCGAGGAAAAAAGAATTGTCTGCCCGTTAAAAGATCTTGCTTCCGAGGCGGCTAAAGAAAACATCACAAAGACAGCCATCGTGCTTGTGGGTGATGTGATAGCAAATGGGACTTACGAAAGATCCAAATTATACGATCCTTCATTTACCACGGAATTCAGACAGGCTAAACCTGCAGATGAATCAATCGAAAAATGATATGAAGAAACTGGCAATCTGCTTTTCGAAAAGCGGAGCAAATATCATAGAGAAGATAAACAGGGCATGTGCGGATAAAGATATCACACCTTTGACTCCCTATGCCATTACTTCTTCGGAAGAAGTTCCTGAGGGATTTATTCATGCGGAATCAGATATCTATAAGTGGACTTCGGATAATTTTACCGAAGGAAACGCACTTATTTATGTAGGTGCTGCGGGTATTGCCATAAGAGCACTCTCCGGACTCCCCAAAGATAAGCTTTCGGATTGCCCCGTTGTAGTGATCGACGATGCGGGAAGATTTGTTATCCCAATCCTCTCCGGACACGCGGGAAGTGCAAATAAGCTTGCTGAAATTCTGGCATCCCTTCTTGATGCGATCCCTGTCATCACGACTTCGAGTGATGTTAATGATACATTTTCCGTTGATACCTTTGCCGTTGAAAACAGACTGACCATCATGGAGAAAAAAGGTATCAAAAAAGTTTCGTCCAGAGCTTTGGAAAATAAAAAGGTGACTTTGTCCATCAAGGATTATCCTCCGAAAACTCCTGTTGATGTGATCGTATCTGATGATACGGATGCCGAGCACCTTATTTTGCTTAAGCCCAAGATGTATACTGTGGGACTTGGTATGAAGAAGGATAAAGATCCTGAAGAAGTTGAAGAATTCTTCCTTGATACCTTGCGACAAAATAATCTGGATGTGAGCGAAATATATGCGCTCTGTACCATCGATATCAAAGAAGATGAAAAGGCGATAATTAACCTCAGGGACAAATACAGGATCCCTGTTCTTTCTTTTGACGCAGAGCTTCTTAATAAAGCTCCCGGAGAATATTCATCATCCGACTTTGTGCAAAAGACTACGGGTGTTGATAATGTGTGCGAAAGATCAGCGGTTCTGGGTTCGGGATGCGGTGAACTGATCCTTAGGAAGACTGCAAAGAACGGGATGACTATCGCTATTGCTAAAAGATGCGGATTTAAATGTATTTAACGGAGTATGGATATGAGTGACGGTAAGATATATGTTGTGGGAATAGGTCCCGGAAATGCGGAAGACATGACTCTCAGGGCAAGACGCGTCCTTGAAAACTGCGACATCATTGCGGGATATAAAACATATGTAGATCTGGTTAGAGATTTATTTTCAGATAAAGAATTTTATGAAAACGGAATGCGCGGAGAAAAAGAGCGCTGCGAAAAATGCGTTGAGTTTGCTCTTTCGGGAAAGATAGTTGCACTTATCTGCAGCGGAGATTCCGACGTATACGGAATGGCATCGCCTCTTCTTGAGATAGCGGACTTAAAAGGCTTTAAAAATGTGGAGGTTATCCCGGGCGTTACTGCGGCTCTCAGCGGAAGCGCGGTGCTTGGAGCGCCTCTTTCCCATGATTTTTGCATCATCAGCTTAAGTGATCTTCTTACTCCCTGGGAAGTTATAGAAAAGAGACTTATCAAGGCTGCGGAGGGAGACTTCTGCATGGCAATCTATAATCCTTCCAGCAAGAAAAGATCCGATTATTTAAAGAGAGCATGCGAGATCCTCCTTACCGTTTTGTCTCCCGAGACTTCCTGCGGATATGTCAGGAATATCGGAAGGGACGGTGAAGAAAAGAAGGTTTGTACCTTAGGGCAGCTTTTGAATGAAAACGTGGACATGTTCACAACCGTATTTGTCGGAAATTCCAGAACCAAGATCACAAACGGACTGATGGTCACTCCCAGAGGATATGATATATGATCGGATGCATTGTTTTTTCCGGAACAACAGAAGGAAGAACATTATCGGATGCTTTGTCTGCACATAAGATAAAGCATATCGTTTGCGTTGCGGGAACATACGGTGAGGAAATGATGACTGAAGATCCCTGCCGCGAAGTTCACGTCGGAAGAATGGATGCGGATGCCATGAAGGAGTTCTTCATAAAGTGCTGTGCCGGTAAGGATACTCTTATCATCGATGCAACACATCCTTACGCTGCGGAGGTTACCGCAAACATAAAGACAGCATGCTGTGAATCTGGTCTTAAATATGTAAGAGTCATTAGAAGCGGAGATGAATCCATAGCGGATGGTTATCCCAAGTATGCAACTGCGGCGGATTGTGCCAAGGCTCTTAATAAAACCGATTCCAATATTCTTCTTACCACAGGAAGCAAGGAACTTGGAGTTTACTGTGAGAATGTTTCGAAGGAGGTACTTGCAAGGACATACGTAAGAGTCCTTCCTTCCATCGAAAGTCTGGAGCTTTGCGAAAAAGCGGGAATTGAAAAGACTCATATCATCGCAATGCACGGACCATTTTCCAAGGATATGAATGCTGCACTTATCAGGCAGTATTCCATTAAACATCTTGTGACCAAAGAAAGCGGTGTTTCGGGGGGCTTCGAGGAAAAAATCCTGGCCGCACGTGAAGAAGGCATCACCGCACATATCATTGAAAGACCATCCGTGGAAGAAGGTATTAGCGTAGATGCAGCTCTTTCAATGATGCTGACTGGCACAGATCCTGTCATGAACCTTACCATAGCAGGTCTGGGAATGGGATCTGAAGGCGGTCTTACGTTAGATGCCCGGATGGCGATTAAAGACAGTGATGTCGTATTTGGGGCTGAGAGACTTATAGAGGGCATTAATAAGAAAAAGTATCCCCTGTATCTTGCTAAAGATATCATCCCTGTTCTTGAATCGGAAAAACCTTTGAGACCTGTGATTCTTTATTCCGGTGATGTTTCTTTTTACAGCGGAACCAAAAAGATGATCGCGGCTTTAAGAGAGTGGAGAGAGGATATTAATATCAGGGTGCTTCCCGGTATATCATCTGTATCATATATTTCTTCAAAGCTCGGTGTTTCATACGATGATGCGATCCTTTTCAGTTTGCACGGACATGACAGCAATGAAGATCTGGCTAAACTAACGGATCTGATCAAATATAATTCCAAAGTCTTTACCCTATTATCCGGAGGTAAGGACATCCCTAAGATTGCAGAGGCCATGATCTCATCCGGCATAAGCGGATGCATTACCGCAGGTAATAATCTGTCTTATGATGATGAATCCGTCATCGCCATGACACCTGAAGAAGCATTATCTTATGACAGGACGGGTGTAACGACGGCGTTCATATACAACAGTGCTCCGGAGAGAAAGCCTTTGATAAATGTCGTTAAGGACAGCGACATGATCAGGGGTGACATTCCCATGACCAAAGAATGCATCCGCCATGAAAGCATGATCAGGCTCGGTCTTTGCGAAGGTGATGTGATGTATGACATCGGAGGCGGAACCGGTTCCGTTTCCATAGAAGCCGCATCTCTTTCAAGGAATCTTAAAGTGTATTCTTTTGAAAGGAAACCGGAAGCAATAAACCTTATCAAAGAAAACATTGCAAAAGCAGGTCTTTACAACATTGAGGTGATTGAGGGAGATGCTCCCGATACATTTGAAGGTCTTCCCGCTCCCGACAGAGTTTTTATCGGGGGCAGCGACGGAAAGCTATCTCAGATCATTAAGACTCTTTCCGAACGAAAGAAGGGCATCAGATACGTGATCAATGCGGTGAGCCTTGAAACTTTTGAGGAAGTTAAAAGGCTTATGAAAGAATATGATGCAACGGAAGATGATATAGTGCAGATTTCCGTCACGGGTGTCAGAAAGGCCGGCGGCCATCATTTGATGAATGCACAGAATCCTGTTTGGATATTCTCTTTTACGATATGAGCATTAGGAAAAATATAAAAGTAAACAGACTTATGATCGCAGGTATGACAAGCGGCAGCGGAAAGACAACCCTTACCTGTGCTTTTTTAAGATGTCTTCTTAAAAGGGGATATGATCTCAGGTCCTATAAATGCGGTCCGGATTACATCGATCCCATGTTTCATAAAAAAGCATTCGGAATAGACAGCAGGAATCTGGATATCTTTTTTATGGGAGAAGATCTGTTAAAAAGAAATGTTGCAAAAGCAGAAAACGCATATGCTGTGATGGAAGGAGCCATGGGGATCTATGACGGCAACGATCCTTCATCATCGGCCGGTTCCTGTTATGAGATTGCTGCGATAACATCCACCCCCATAGTTCTGGTGGTCAATGCGGGAAAAGTAGGAAGAACCATAATCTCCATGATAAAAGGTGTGGTGGGAGATGATGACAGGAGACTGATCAAGGGCATCATCTTAAACAACATAAGCGAGAGATTTTATGAGATGCTTTTCCCCGAACTTGAAGAGGCTTTATCCGAATCCAGACCGGATATCAAACTCCTTGGTTTTTTCCCCAAGACCAAAGGGATAGATTTTGAGAGCAGGCATCTGGGCCTTAAGCTTCCGGGTGAGTCCGGAGATACGAGTGATAAGATCGAAACCGCATCAATGGTCTTTGATGAGCACATCGATGTTGCTGAGATGATATCGATAATGGAAGGCGCCCGGGAGCTTGAGATTTCCGAAAGACCCGGAAACACTCTTCAGAATATGGGTGAAGGTCTTACTCTTGCGGTTGCACTGGATGATGCGTTTTGTTTTTACTACCCGGATAATATCGAGATGTTTGAAGAAAGAGGAGTGAAGATAAAATATTTCTCGCCTCTTAATGACAGCAAGGTTCCGGATGATGCTGACGGAATTCTTCTGGGCGGCGGATATCCCGAACTTTATCTTGATAAGCTTTCCGCGAACAAAGAGATGCTTGCATCGATCAGGTCTTTCATTGACAGGAAAAAACCTTCCCTTGCCGAGTGCGGCGGATTTATGTATCTCGGGAAAAGCATCGAAGACGATAAAGGCTGTGTTTATGAAATGGCGGGAGCTTACGACGGCGAGTGCAGATTTACGGGACGCCTAGTCAGATTCGGATACATGCATATAACAGGTGCTGATAAGAGCGATTTCTTTTACGGGAATGTAAACGGCCTGAAAGGTCATGAATTCCATTATTATGATTCCAGCATGAACGGAGAATGCTGCACGGCAAAGAAGCCATTCAGGGAAACGCAGTGGCAGTGCATGATCAATCAAAACAACGGCATATGGGGATTTCCGCATTTTTATTATGCTTCGAATCCCGCATTTGTTGACGGCTTCATAGGCAGGATGAAAGAGGTCCGTGATGGAAAATTCAAGTAAGTTTTTTGCAAACAAAGAATGTCAGTATTACCCATGCCACAATATCGAGGGTGACATGAATTGCCTTTTTTGCTTTTGCCCGCTTTATAACCTTGCCTGTCCGGGAAATTATACTATAATCGATAAAGGGGACAGGAAGATCAAGAGCTGCAAAAATTGCAACTTCCCTCATGTTCCCGGCAACTACGATAAAGTAATGGAA
>JAGCUO010000154.1 GCA_017962825.1 Lachnospiraceae bacterium
CCCGGTGACAAAAATGAAACGTCCCCACTGTCACCAGTCTTTGTCTTCAAGATATTCTTTCTTGTCTATAAAAGCCACGGTATCTTCTGCAGTACCGTTCGTCTTATTCATCCTTTCCCTTTCTTCACTTTGGAATATAAGCTGCTCGGTATATTCGATCTGATCCTGAAGCGTGGTCATGTTTAACCTGGCCGCTATATTCCTGGCTTCGGGCTTGTCGGAATTGATGAACCACAACCATATGCATCTTCCGGCATAATAAACGCAAAACACCGAAAGTGCCGCAAAGACCGGCAGACTCAGCTTTCCGTATCCCCACATCAAAAATACGATCAGGAAGCCTACCGCGCCAAATGCCACTCCGTTTCGTGCATTCAATCTATACTCTTCTTTCTGATACATGTACAGATCAAGAAGCTTTCGCTGATGAACTTCATCTTTTTCTTTGGCTGCTACAAATTTGGATTTTCCGGGCTTGCGTCCTTCCACAACCTGCTTTGTTTCGACTACCTGAACATTTTTCCTGCAGAATATAACAATAAAGATCACAGCGACGACAAGCGCTGCTATAAGAGGCAGATCTATATCGGTCGCTTTCTGAAAAAGACCAAACAGACAAACTGCACAGATTAAAATACCTATGTATACCGAACCGGGTATGTGTACCTTTTTCATGAATGCACTCCCTGAGAAAAAGAAGCCGGACATTTCCGACTTCTTTATATTACCACACCCGGTATTAATATGCTGTTCTATAGAGTTTTATGATATCATCTATGGTTGTCTTTCTGGGGTTTACGGCTATATTCCCGCTCTTCATGGCATCTTCCGCCATGGCCTCTATCTTACGTTCATCAACTCCGACCTTTCTGAGTAAAGAAGGAATTCCGAGTTCTTCATTCAGTGACCTGATCTCATTAACCAGCATACCGGATCTGAACGTATCCTTTGATACGGGATTTCTTGCTATTCTCTTGTAGATCTCATAATATTTTCCGGTATCTTCCACCGCATTAAACTCCACTACCACAGGCAAAAGCACGGCATTAGCAAGTCCATGGGGAACATCGAAAAATGCACTCACGGGATGGCTCATGGCATGTACATTTCCGAGTCTTGCATGTGAAAAAGCTATTCCCGCATAAAGCGAACCCAGAAGCATTCCTTCCGCCGCATCCGCATTCTTTCTGTCTGCTACGTAGGCTCTTATGTTTTTACCGAGAAGTTCAAGAGCTTGAATTGCACACATATCGGAAAAAGAAGACGATGCCAGCGAAATATAGCTTTCAAGAGCATGGATCATTGCATCTACTCCACAGTAAGATGCCGTCTTTTCAGGAACCGTATATATCAGTTCCGGATCAAGTATCACCGCTTCAGGTAAGAGATAAGTGCTTCCCACCGTCAACTTATAATTCCTGGAATGATCGGTGATGACGGAAAAAGATGTGACCTCGGATCCCGTTCCTGCTGTCGTAGGGATTGCAAGCATAGGCACAACAGGACCGGGAACCTTACCTACCCCCTCATAATCGGTGATCTTACCGCCATAGCTTCCTATGACCGCTACGGCCTTGGCAACATCAAGAGGGGATCCCCCTCCGAAAGCAACGATCATATCGGCGCCGAATTCTTTAAAAAGCGCGGCTGCCTTTTCTACGGTATCCGTTGACGGATTACCTTCCGTTTCCGTAAAACTGATACTTTCTATTCCCGCTTCCTTCAGCTTGGAAGCAATCCTGTCCACAAGTCCGGCCTTATACAGATGAGGTCCGGATACTATGAATGCCTTTGTCGCTTTCATCTTGCACACCGTATCCGGAATCTTGTCCAGAGCTCCAATTCCGAAGGTTATATTTTGCGGGACGGAAAAAGAAAACAGACTCATCGCAGGTTCCTCCTAAACAAGTGCCTCCACAGAAGCCTTGATTATCTCGTATGCTTTATCACAGTCTTCTTCCGTGATAATAAGTGGAGGAACCATACGAATCACGTGATCACCTATTGCAGTGATCAGCAGGTGTCTGTGGAGACACTCGTGCTTAACATCAACACTCTTTACGGTGTCGTCAAACTCAACACCGACCAAAAGTCCCTGACCTCTAACCTCTTTTACGTGAGGAAGGGTCTTTAATTTATCCATGAAATATGTGCCCATCTTGGCTGCATTTCCAGCAAGGTCACGGTCAAGAAGTTCTCCTACCTGTGAAAGAGCTGCGGCACAGCTTACGGGATGACCGCCGAATGTGGTGCCGTGGGAACCTGCCGAGAATGCCTTGGAAACTTCCTCGGTCGCGCAGATCGCACCTATGGGCATTCCGCCTCCGAGAGCCTTTGCCATTGATACGATATCGGGCTTGATGCCGTAGTGCATGAAGCTCATTACTTTACCGGTTCTGCACCATCCGGTCTGAACTTCATCGATAAGAAGGAGCATTCCTTTTTCATCACAGAACTCCCTGAGTCCTTTCATGAATTCCATGGTTGCGGGATGAACACCGCCCTCGCCCTGAACAGGCTCGATCATGATTGCGATGGTGTTTTCGGTGCATGCATCCTTAAATGCCTGAAGATCATTGTAGGGTGCGTAAGAAAATCCGTACGTCATGGGACCGAATCCTACCTGGCATCCGTTTCCGGGCTGACCTGTTGCGGACATTGCGCCGAAGGTTCTGCCATGGAATCCCATCTTCGCGGTTACGATGTGATATCTGTTGGGACCGTACTTTTCGATTCCGTATTTTCTTGCCATCTTGATCATGGCTTCGTTGGCTTCGGTTCCGGAGTTCTGATAGAAGATCTTGTCCATTCCGATGGTGGTACAAACCTTCTCTGCAAGGAGTGCCTGAGGAATAGTGTATGGATAGTTAAAGGTATGCATCAGGGTCTTTGTCTGTTCCACGACCGCTTCAACAACCTTTTCATTGCAGCTTCCTGCGGAGTTAACCGCGATGCCTGCATAGAAATCCAGGTAAGCCTCTCCTTTTTCGTCATAAAGGTACTGATCCTTGGCAGTTTCAGCGAGAAAATCAAATCTCTCGTAGGTCTCGATCATGTACTTTTGTACCTTGTCCTTAATGTCCTGTGCGGTAAGTCCGGTATCTGCCAATTTCATTTTTTTATCCTCCGTAAAGTAAATTTCGGGTCCCGGAGGGGCCTGTTTTATTTCTTTTCCTGTGCGTGCTTTACACCGATATCATCTGCGGTGATAAATCCTCTGATGATCAGGTACTGCTCAATGAGTTTTACGCAGGTTTCAATTCCCACTCTCTCACTGTTTAATGTCATGTCGTAATTGACCGGATTGGTCCAGTAATTACCGTGTGTGTAGTATGCGTAGTAATCAGCCCTGTATTTATCCGTCTGAGTGATGGTTGCATTTGCCACATCCTCCGTAACACCCATGTGTTCTATGGTTCTCTGAAGGCAGAACGCTCTCGGGGCCTCTATGTATACGCTGACCACATTGTCCCTGTCCTTCAAAACATAGTCCGCACACTTTCCGACTATGACACAGGATTCCTGATCCGCAAGATTTCTGATAATCTCACACTGATATTCAAAGAGCTTATCGTCCGAAACGAATTTCTCGTTCTTGGCAATATAGTTTCTAGATCTGGGAAGCCCTCTTAAGAATCCCGAAAAACCGCCGTTTGTTCTGATCTTCTCATTGACCGCATTAAATACATTTTCATCGAGTCCGCTGAGCTGGCTTGCAAGTGTCAGTATTCTGTTTTCATAACAGTGAATTCCAAGATCATGTGCCAGAAGTGATGCAATCTCTTTTCCGCCGGATCCGAATCCTCTTGCAAAAGTAACAACAAATCTTTTCATCTAAACCGCCTCCAATATGCTTTATCCCGCAAGATATCTGCTTAAAAATTCTCTTGTTCTCGGGTTCTTCGGATTAGTAAAAAGTTCCGAAGGAGGAGCATCTTCCGCAACATATCCTCTGTCCATGAAGATTGTTCTCGTGGATACGTCTCTTGCAAATGCCATCTCATGTGTGACGATGATCATCGTAAGACCCGTTGTCGCAAGTTCTTTCATAACGTTCAAAACTTCTCCTACCATCTCGGGATCAAGTGCCGAAGTGGGTTCGTCGAAAAGTAAAACCTCGGGATTCATGCAAAGCGATCTTGCTATAGCAACTCGCTGCTTTTGTCCGCCTGACAGCTGAGAGGGTTTTGCATGAATGTAGGGAGCCATTCCGACTTCTTTCAGATGAGTGATTGCTCTGTCAAAGGCTTCTTCCTTCGAGATATGCAGAACCTTTCTGGTGCAGATCATGCAGTTTTGAAGTACCGTCATGTTGTTAAAGAGGTTGAAGGACTGGAAGACCATTCCAACCTTTGCTCGGTATTCATTGATCTCACGCTGCACATCCCTGATCTCTTTTCCGTGGTATAAGATCTTGCCGGATGACTGTCTCTCAAGCTTATTGATGCATCTTAAAAATGTTGATTTACCGGATCCCGAAGAACCTACGATGCATATGATCTCTCCGGCATTTACATCCATATCTATTTTTCTAAGGACTTCGTGATTTCCGAATGATTTACTGAGGTCCTTGATACTGATAACCGTTTCTCCCATAGTCCGTCTCCTTACTGATTGTCCATATATTCAACAGCCAGTGCGTAATCGTTTTTTCCTTTGAGTTTCTTCTCGAGCAAGTTGAAGATCTTGTTGAAGAAGAAACACAAAACAAAATAGATAAGGGCAATTACGAGATAACTTTCGAAGTATTTGTAGTAGTTACCACCGACGGTCTTAGCCGCCATAAAGAGCTCCTGTACGGCTATAACATTCAGGACCGAAGTCATCTTAAGGTTGGTGAGGAATGTATTGGCCATTTCGGGGATGATGTTTTTGAATGCCTGGGGAAGTACGATGTAGAGCATTGTTTTCATGGGAGACATTCCCATTGCCCACGCACCTTCCCTCTGACCTATATCTATCGATCCGATACCTGCTCTTACGGTCTCAGCCATATAAGCTCCGGTATTGAGAAGTGTTACGAGAATTCCTGCAAAGACAGGCTGCATGTCGATTCCGACCTGTCTGATACCGTAGTAGATGATCATCGCCTGAACTATCATCGGGGTATCACGGAATACTTCTACATATACTCCCGCGATCAGCTTCAGAATCCTTACAAGAAGCTTCTTCACCGGGTTATCTCCCTCACCGGCTTTCATATCCTGGATTATGCCTATCACATAACCGAGTACGAATCCGAGGATCGTTCCGAGAACCGCTATGTACAGTGTCAACTTGGTGCCGTCCAGGAACATTTTCAGATATTTATTTGTCAGATATATCATCCACTCAAGGGATGTCTGAGGGTCTTCTATTCCCGAAAATAAGTATCCCATAGTCAATCCATCCTTTTTATAAGTCTGCCGGGATAAGCCTCCCGGCAGACTGATCTAAGACTTAGTTTGCAGCGGGCTGCTGTCCGATAACTCTTTCCATGAGTTCATCCATTGCTGCTTTGTCGTTCCAGCCGATCGCATCCATAGCTTCCTGGATCTTGTCGCGAAGCTCGGTGTCATCTTTTCTCGTAGCGATACATACGTTAACCATCTCATCATCACCTACGAAACTGTCAGACTCGTCGAAAGTGATGATCATAAGATCGGGGTTGGTAAGGAGTGCGGACTGTGCGGTGGGAAGGTCAACGATGCAAACATCCGCAACGCCGTTTGATACTGCCATGAAGCACTCGGAAGTGGTCTCAAAGTTCATTCCGGTCTCAGCGCCTTCGATCTGGTCGAGAAGGGGGATCCATCCGGTTCCGAGCTGGGTGCTTACCTTACATCCTGTTCCGAAGAGATCGGAAAGTCCGGTAACACCCGAGTAAGGGCCATCCTTTTTAACTACGATGCAGTTATCTCTGTAGTAGTAAGGAGTGGTGAATGAATATGCCATCTCTCTTTCTGAGGTGCGTCCCATACCTGCGATGATGCAATCATAATCTCCTGCATCCATTGATATTCCGATTGATGACCATTCAACCTTGTGGATCTCGAGATCCATTCCGAGCTCATCTGCGATCATCTGTGCAACCGCTACATCATATCCGTAGGTATAAAGTGTTGAATCGTAGATCTGAACCGCTGTGCTTCCGTCGGGAGTTGTCGCCGCATCCTGTGTCCAGTTGAAGGGAGGATATGCACACTCCATACCAACTCTGAGTACCGGCTTTTCTTCAGCGGGTGCATCGCCCTCGGTTACGGGAGCTGCAGGATCTGCCGAAGCGGGAGCAGATGAGGCAGGTGCAGGTGAATCACCGCAAGCCGCAAGTGCCAGTGTCATGGATGCTGCAAGTGCAGCTGTTAAAACGCTCTTTCCGAATCTGATCATTTTTTTCATAATTTTTCCTCCTTGTCACGTTTTTGATAAAACATGGCTTTGTATCAGAAAAGGCGCCGCGAAATTTTTGTTTCGTCAGCGCCTTTGCTTGAAAAGGATTCTACGCAAAGATAAATATATTCACAACGTGCGATGTGCACAATCTGCATGAGCATTTTGCACAATGCTATAAAAACATAAGTCTTTTCACCAAAATGCAATTAAGAAGATCCAGATATTCCATGTAATCCGTGAGTTCTATCTCAAGAAGTTCTTCGATCTTCTTCAGTCTGTAGATCAGCGAATTTCTGTGTATGAACAATGCATCCGCGGTCTTTGCACTGTTAAAGCCGTTCATGTAATAAGCAAGAAGTGTCTCCTGAAGAAATGTTCCGTTTGCATGATCATATTCTTCAAGTCTGTTTAATTTGTTGTTGCAATAATTCAGTATTTCCCTCTGATCATTTCCACGGAACATGTACTTATATATTCCCATGGAACTTGAACTGAGGACTTTCTTACCGGATGGGTTGGGAAGCAGGTCTTTCTTGGGAATAAGACTCTTGGCTTCCTGATAGCTTTGTCCGTATTTGGAAGGGTCATTATAAGGCGTTCCCAATATGCATGTGCTGGAGATATGGCCTTTGAACATCGGCAATTCATCCAGTTTCTTAAGCATCTTTTCAAGTTCGTGCTCAATCTCTCTGTTTTCTTTTGCCTCGAAGAGAAGAACGAATTTATTCAGAAATTTCATGAACATTGGATGGCCCTTCATCTTCACGATTTCCTGATTCAGGCAGTTTGAATAGTATTCGTAGAGGTGCTCGTCCTGCTCAAGGTTAATTCCGTATGTTCTGTCTACCGCGATGATTCCCGCTCTGTAAGGCTTACTGAAATCAAGTCCGAACTGACCGGAAATTTTCTCTACATATCTTCCGTTTACATCATATCCGAACAGCAGATTATAAAGATAATCGCCGGTTCGTTTATTCATGATCCCGGTTTCAAGGATCAGATTTCCGATACTCTGGTCTATGTCTACAAAAGTCGCACCTTCCCACCTAACATAGAAAAGAGGGAGTGAAAGGTCATTGGCTCTTTTGATGATCGATTTCGGAATGGGTTCTTTATCTTCAACAACGGATATGGCAAGCCCGGAAATTCCAAGATCATTGAGCTCATCCATGCTCTTTCTGACTTCCTTGAAATTGAACCTCACATAATCAACAACTATCAGTGCAAAATTCCCCCGGTTCATATGCTCTATATAAGGTCTAGTCTGGACATAATAGGTCCATGAAACTATACGGTTTAATCCGCTCTCTCCCGCTATCAGTTCCATCCCGTCCAGTTTCAGATTGTTAACATCCATGACAGTTACCATGCGCATTTCCTCCTTAACGCAAAAAAAGACAAAGAAGCCTTGGATTAAGACTTCTTTGCCTTAGGATTCATTATAGCACAATCTCAGGTCATGGGCACCTACGGTTTATTTCTGCAAAATACGATACACCTGTTCCATCAGCATCATATTGCCCATTATGACCAGTGCGATCTTCTTCTTGGCACGGCTGAGTCCATGGAACAGGTTCATGATCCTGAAGGTTTCGGATCCCGATTCGGATTCCCTGTTCCTAAGGAATCTTTCATCGTCATAGTAAAAAGAATCATCAAGAAGCATCAGCACCTTATCGAATTCTTTACCGGTGACCGCTTCCGACTCGATGCGTGTGAGGGCTTCTCCGGGAAAGCTTTCCATGGAGCTTATGTCGCTTGAAATCCCCTTATCCCAGATGAACATATATCCTTCTTTTTCATAGAATCTGATTAGGTTCATCGCCTCTTTCGCATCGGCTCCGTAGGAGACAGATACATTCGGATAATCTCTCTTGTACATTTTTGAAGCCGATAGAAATGTCCTCAAAAAAGTCGACAGTTCATTGTTCATCCTGATCTTATTGGTCAGCTTGAAGCCTTTGAAATCCTCACGCTTTTCAAATACGGCGGAACCCATTCCAAGTCTTTCTTTTTCGGATACGCAGAGAGCATCATCGTAGGATATGATGATCGGCGCATTCCACACCCTGCCATATTCGAGGATCGAATCAAAAGTCTTCTCTCCCATGCCGTGGCCTTCATCGATAAATATAGCCGCGTATTTTCCCGGCACATCAGGCACCGTATTCTTATCGCAATAATAGAAATCTATTCTCTTAAGGCGTTCATCAAGCTGCTGAAGCTCGCTTCTGTGGGACCCGAAATGGAACAGGCAAACCGGATTCTTACGGGACATACTCATCGCCATATCATACAAAAGGATGGTCTTACCTGTGCCGGGAAGACCGGTAAAGCCCTGAAGAAAATGTCCGTCGGAGATATTCTTCATGATCTGATTCTTGATATCGCGCTGCTGGAAAGTAAGGAAATATTCCTGACGTAAGAATCTTCCCGGATCCGTTATGGGAGAGATCAGATATCTGTCCTCTTTGAAGAGCTCCTCGATATCTCCCGTGTAGATCTCATCCTGACTGTCAAGGAGCACCCCCAATTCTTCGAAGGTGCTGTCGACAAGCCTTCCGCTGTTTGATAGCCTTACGAGTCTGTCCTGTCCGCTTATGTATGTGTAGTAGTAAACGGGTTTTCCCAGAGTTGAAAGGTAGTACCTGTTCTGTATGAGCTGGTTTCGTATCGCTTCATTTGATACATTACCGCTCTTGAGCTCTATATTGACGATCTGGCTTTCTGCGATACGGAGAAGATCGAATTCTTTTCCCAGCTTCTGCATCGTATAAGAGTAATAGAATGTCAGTGAACAGGCATCACTGCACACAGGCTGCAGTCTTTCCGAAAAAAGCCTGAGCCCTTCTGTTTCCCATTCACGGATCTTGATATTCCTTCCGCGTCCCGACATCTGTCGTTCAACCTTCGATATCAGCCCGGGATCATTTAATCTTGTAAGCGCATAGATATTTATCGGTTTCATCATATCTATTATAAGATAATCGTATTTGACGGACAAATTGAATACATTCCGATTACATTTCTGTGTTATGTTCTATATGTGCACAAACGGAGGCAGATCATGATCGATATTTTGCTGATTGAAGATGACCCGGATATAGCTGATAACCTGCAGGAATACCTGACAAATGCAAGCGAAGGAAAATGGAGGATCCACATCGCGGATAACGGAGACGACGGTCTCGAACTTGCGACTCAGACCCTTTATTCCATGATCCTTTTGGATATCGGCCTTCCCGGTCGTGACGGATTTGAGATATGCAGAAGTCTCAGACGCAGAGGCAATCAGACTCCGGTTATCTTCGTGACAGCAAGGTATACGGAGGAAGATATTCTTAAAGGGTATGAATGCGGCGGTGACGATTATATAGTCAAGCCATTCTCCATGGCCCAGCTGTCCGCCAAGATCAAAGCATTCCTAAAAAGGTACTGCGAAACCGATAACGCATCTGTATCATATCTGGATCTTACCGCTGACGCAAAAGAAAGAAAACTTTACGCAGGCGGCAGTGAAATATCTCTTTTGCCGAGGGAATTCGACATACTCCTCTATCTCATGCAGCACCCGGAGAGACTGGTTTCCAGGGAAGAACTCCTGGTCCGCGTGTGGGGAGCAGAGAGCGATGCCATCCCCCGGAATCTCGACAACCCTATCAAGAACATACGAAAAGCCATAGCCTCATCCGAAGCGGTAATTGTCACGCAGCGCGGATACGGCTACAGGCTGGAGGCAGGAAATGTCTAGGATAAGAAAAAGAAAGCTTAACATAAAAGAAGAACCGAAGATCATTCTTTTTACGGCAGTGATATGTACTCTGCTGTGCCTGATCATGATCCCCTTTGTAAGAAACGCGGTGGTTTCCTTTGTCTACTCTCTGGAGGGGCAGACTTATGTCAGAAACTATATGAGAGAGTATCTGAGCCGTACGCAGAGCATTGAAGACGGAACTGCGGAGGAGCCCGGGTCCGACGCTTTCGAGTCTATGCAGGATATCGTAAATGTTTATTACAGTGCGTTTAACGACAAGTCAGCATTTATGGATTCCGGGATCGGACTGCCGGGAGCACCTTTAATATCTTTCCCTCTGTACAAATACGGCGGAGCGGTCTGGATCGCTGACAGAAGCACCGGAGAGCTTGTCACAAGAGGCGATTACGTGGTTCTGAGAGAAGGCGGGAAAAGAATGCTCTGTGACATAAGGGCTTGTTTTTCCGAAGAAGAATTAACCCGCATATGTGAGCTTTACTATGATCCCGTTGCAAAACCGGCATATCTGTATGACATCGATGAATTTGAAGATACTGTAGATACTTATATAGAAAAGTACGTCTTCAGAGACGGGATAGTCTATCCTCTTGTGATCACTTTTCGCGAACCTGAAGGGGATGTAAGTTTTTATTCGGATCTTCCCTTTGAATACGACAGTTCCGAGGTTACGGAATCCGGGGAGTGTATATTGGCTGACGACCTGCTGGATCCCGGTGACCCGGCATATCAGATAGCCGCAAGTCTTGCAGGTGAATACTACAGGAGGTTCACATCGGATCTCAGGCAGCTTCCCTCCGATAATATCCATGATTTTACCAGAGGATATATCACTAAGATAACGTCGGAGATGACAGACAGATATATCATCTGCCAGGCCGAAGTGATCAATTATAAGGGATTGCTGAATGTCGCCACAGCAGCCGCATGGTTTATCATCATCCTCATATGCACCATCATCGCTCTTGTCCTTTGCAGGAAAGCAAGGCGCAAAAGAGAAAAAGCGGAATACGAAAGAAGCGTCACCAATGCCCTTGCCCACAATTACAAGTCATCCCTCATGGTCTTAAGGAGCTGTGCCGAAAACCTGATCTGTGGTGTATCCGGTGAAAAGAAAACAAAGTATGAACAGAAGATCATCTCTGAAACCGACCGCATGAACGAAGCAACGGAAAAGATCCTCTCCTTCTACAGAACAGGAGATGCCGGATATAAAGCTGTTCAGGAAACAGTTGATACGTCAGCGGTATGCAGAAAACTGATAGAAAAATATGAAAATATATCCGCCGAAAGAAAGCTTGAATGGGAAATAAATGATGCGGATAAGTTCACAATCGAGGGAGATGCGGTACTGTTTTCCATGGCAATGGATAATGTCATAGGAAATGCCGCAAAATACGCCCTTCCCGGTTCCGCGGTCGTTATCAGGACAAGCAAAGCAGGTATTACTGTTGAAAATAAGTGGAAACCTGTAGATAAATTCATCAGAAAGCCCAAGCTTTTCTTCGATGCATTCGTTACAGGCGATGACACCCCCGGAAGAAGCAATTCAGGACTTGGCCTCAGCGTGGCAAAAGACCTTCTTAAGCGGATGAAGCTTAAGATCACCGCAAAGGCAGATCACGAGAAAGTCACCTTCGAGATCAGAAATAAATAATTCACAGACTAAGCAGTAAATGACTTAATTACCATGCAATTCATTAAGTCATCCCCTTAAAACAACGGCTCCCCGCAAAACGGGGAGCCGTATTGTTAAACTCTGTTTTTACTCGTGACGTATATATGTCCTATTCCAAAAATAACCGCAAACAGGATCAATAGATAATGAAGCATTGCTATGCCGCTCAGCAAAAATATACCCGTAGGAATAATAGCCAGCGCCATCTGCCTCTGATATGTTTTCTTTTTAAAAAACATCACCCAGATCAGCCAGTAAGAAATCAGTAATAATATGTTTCCAAACAGATAGACAAAAAAAGCTCCGACAGATGAAAATCCGAATTCCGCTATTCCAATGTTGAATACCATCAGAAACATGCTCCCATAACGGCCGATCTGCTCAAGAATATTCATGAGTTTATTTGTACATCTGTTTTCCTGATTCTTTTCCTTCAGAGCATATATAATATTAGGAATCAGCAACAACACTATAATTATCAAGCCCAATATATTAAGCCAGCTTATTCCTATTCTTCCGGCCAGAAATATAGAAGCAGGTCCGTCTGCACCACCGATTACTGAAATACTGTCATTCATATAAAATCCTCATCTCCATAGAACAATGGAAGCTCATACCAGTACAAATCTTTATTCTGCTATTCAAACAAGCAAATTTACGCCTTAATATCACTTTTCTTAACATATATCTCAAAAATACTGTTTTCCGTGCACGAAGATGCATCGATTATTTTATGATGATCAATAGGCAGCACCTTACCGATTTGGTCAAACAGAAATGAGCTATAGCATTTATGTTCGGACATAATAAAGATCACAGTGTTATTCCCTACATCGACAGCAAGCCCCATATCATCATAAAATGGGCCTAAATCCGTAGTCATGATCACAATCTTATTAACATCCGATACTTCGTAAACATATTCTCTTGAATCGACAACTGCATGAATCTTACCATTCCTCAATTACTGTTACGGTATAATAAGCATTGCCATAATCGTGGATTATCAGATCAGTCCTTCATTGATCAGGTTTTTTATATTTTTGTATTACCTTATCGCTCCATATATGGGCTTCTATATACCTTTCCGGCCCATACTTTCCATCATCATTCCAGTCCTGCGGCATACCGTATTTCTGTATGATTTCCAGAATTTCGTCATACATATAGACCTTTTTCCTGTACTCCTTGCCATCATTCACACTATCACTGAATGTAGGCATTGAGTCGCCATAGGTAAATGAAACTGTCCGCAGGTCAAATTCTTCTACCGGAATTTTTATATATTTACACTCTTCATACCATGTTGATAACCATGGGCTGAATTCCAAAACCATATAGTGAGGCGAATCTATTTCCATAACTCCGCCCTTTTTTGCGAATGCTTCTCGAAGCATTCGCTCACAATTATGTCGATATTGCACGTATTTATCATGCCTGGCCGCACATTGAGAATTAGGGCGTTCTATCTTTATCTTCTCAATAACTTCCCGGGCTTCATCCTGAGGTATAGAAGTCAGACTTCTAAATGGACCTGACCTGGCATCATAAAAATGATATAAGAACATAATCAACTCCCAAACCGCAAATAATTATCTTCCAAACGCAGACTTCATTTTATTTAGAAAATCGGCGTCTGCATATTTGATTGTCGGAATATGAATGAAGACAGCTCTCCCGGCAAATCTCTTAAGAACTTTCCTTTAAATCCAACAAAAAGAATTCTTTCCATCTTCATCCCTCTTTCAAGAATTGCATTCTTTTTGCTGTCCGTTCATACCCCAGTTTTCTAAAGGTGGTTCATTGATAATGATAAAAACATCTCCCGGAGCTATCGATAGTCTGTTCTTAAGATTATCCGTGATCATTTCTATGGCTTTTCCCTTCTGTTCTTTCGTTCTTCCGGGGAATAAGGTCAATTCAATTATCATGAAATCTTCAGACTTAAACGACGGTATTTCAAAATTGCTCTTTTCGTATTCCTCGATCCTCTGAAATCTGTCCCAATCTTCGATACCTATTGAATCCACAAGCCCGTCATGTATGCAGTCAAGAACAGTTTTCTTAAAATCATTGCTTTTTCCTTCAAGCATCTCAACTTTCACTAAAGGCATACCAACTCCTCCGATATCGTAATATTCCGAGATAATGTTCTATCAGCTATGCTTTTAAAATATCATTAATCACATCTAAAACCTCTGCATAGCCTACTACCGTCGCTCCATCCTGAAATGGAATCTTATCTCCAACTCTTAAAGTATGAAGATAAGCTTCAGGAGAGATGAATGCTTAACTGTTTATACTAAGAAAAGTTCTCTCTTCACCATTCTCAGTATCATTTCAGAAAATCACCGAGCCGGTTCACAATTCATATCCCTTAGCGATAAATATTCCGTACTCCTTGGGCAGATCCACTACCCCGTTTACCGAATGTTCCATTATAATTTCTTTTAATCTTTCAAGCGGAATATCATTTAATGCTTTTAGTGATGCTAAACTTCTAAGGTAATTCACAAGATCATCTATATCTGTAACATGAAGGGAGTCCGCATAAAATCGTGCTTCTACATTCGAAAATGCAGCTCCTAATATCTGTTCTCCGTTCTGCATTGTGAAATTATGATTGGGATTGAAGTTCTCGCCGCTGAGTCTAAACCATTCAGCGAGTTTCTCTACGAAATTATTCTCTCCAAGTGTTGCGCAATAGAATGTTCCTTCATCCTTGAGTACTCTTCTAACCTCATTAATTCCTTTGTTAATGTCCGGAACATGATAAAGCATAGAATTAGCAATAACCATATCAAAGGAATTATCTTCAAATGGCAAATTCTGAATATCTGCAACCCGATACTCAATATTATTCCTGTTACCTATATTTTCACGAGCTGTATTTAGCATACCCTCTGAGAAATCTGTCAGAACCAGTTTGCCGAATGATCCCAGCACTTCATCACGTCCAATCCATAAACTTCCGGTACCGCATCCGAGTTCCAATACCGTCATTCCATCAAATAATTCATAATTTGAAACTATCCAATTTCCATAGCCCTGCTTGTTAGTTGAATATTTATCGTGGAAAGATATCCTTATATCCAGACCTTTTGAGGTTTTGTACTGTTCTTTCACCTCGTCGGAATTATTTGAGCTTCCAATATTAATGTTTTTCATTTCCGGTTCCTTTCATCTGTCATTACAAAATGGGTAAAACATATACTCATTATCAGCCTTTGATCTGTATCTGATCCGACATGCTCGATTTTTACATTTTCATGTAAGAATTGTCTTACATTTGTTTCTGGGTTGATTATTCTCAACAGCCTTAAGAATCGTATCTTCAAGATCATCCTTAGAAGCATTATAAAAACTTCCCGCGGAGCAGAATGTCATAAGGCTTGTTTCATCATCAGTTATCTGTACAACAATTATGGGTTTCTTTTTAGCATACATATAGCCCTGTTCCCAATTGGTTCCGGCGGTACCGTTCCTGCCCGGAGTGATCATAAGGAACATCTCTGCCCTGTCAAGAGCATTCAAGTCCGCCTCAAACACCTTCTGTGCCCAGTCTTCCTGTGAATAATCCCAGGCATTTTCAATTTTAAGTTCAAAGGGGCAATATAACCTGTATCCGTTATCTCTTAATATCTTAGCTATCTTTTCCATTACCGGACGCTGGTCTTTTGAACAGCTTCCGGCCAGATATATTAATTTATCTTTATCCATACATATTCTCCATAAGACATGTTCCTACTTGCGCAGCTTTCGTATTGCAAACACAATGCACGCTCCGATCAGAACACCACTTGTATTTAATATCAGATCATCAATATCGGTATGTCTTTCCGGGCATAGCAGCTGGGTTAATTCAATAAGTAATGAATATCCGCCTCCCGCCAGTACATCCTTTTTTATGCTGTCTATTTTCCGAAAGCATATGGGCCAAACAACACCCACGGGAATGAACATTGCAATATTTCCGATGATATTCATCATCCATCCGTCATACCTGTCAACAAGAAAATAAAAAGGTATACAAGAGATCATACTGGTAATATCACCGGTAATACCTATTTTCAAATCAGGAATCTTTCCATTTACAAGATGGAATCCGCAATAGACAAATCTTGAAATTACAGCAATGCAGATATATACAAGGAGCATCTGCAATTCACGTTTTATAGAAATCTGCCGGTTTTTTAAGCCAACCGCACACCTTATGATCACCCAAGAGATTGAGATAATAATTAACAGCTGTACATAAGTCATTTGTATCAGGATAATTCTTCTTTCCGAGCTAAATCCGGTTTAAATAATTCAATCTAACGACTGGCATTCTATGGTTTTCATCATTTCACAGAATCCGTTCCGCTCATAGAAACGCATCCCGTCGACATTCCCGGGAAAGACCTGGGTGCGGATGAAATCTACTTTATGCTCTTTACCATAGTCCTTGGCGGCGCGTATAAGAACTGATCCGATTCCGTTATTTCGCATATCTTCCCTAACACACAGATCCTGAAGATATACAACGCTTTGAGGTTTCAGGCACGAAACCTTCTTCTGCTGAAGGATCATAACATGTACAAATCCGACAGCTTTTCCATCGATATCCGCTACAAGGATATCCTGATCATCACCGTCAAAGACAGATTGAAAAAACTCCTCAGTTCTTTCTCCTATCACAAAATGCTCAGGCTGATATCTGACTCCGTCTTCCTCCAATGCCAAATACAGTTCCCGGAGCGCTTCTATATCACTTTTTGTCGCTTTTCTGATAATACATTTCATTATCGGTGTCCCTTCCAATGTAATATCCTTAAGAATCCGGTTAGTGAGTACCGCCTTTGATTATAACAGAATGAGACCGTGTTCTTCATGGTATTTTCATCTTTATGAGAGATATTTTTATAAACCGTCCCGCATCGAGTTACTTATCTTATGTGAACCTGATTGTCACGCTTCATCATTCAGTGTAATATTATGATCGTGTCCAATTGTGCGATCATAATCATTGCAATTTGAGGACATAAACTAAAAATCAGTCGGAGAAAATAATATGCTTGAAGTTAGTCATGTAACCAAAAAATATGGTAAGACCATCGCCTGCAACGATGTCTCTTTCACCTTAGATTCCGGAAGCCTTACGGTTCTATTGGGACCCAACGGTGCAGGAAAAAGTACCATCATCAAATCCATAATCGGATTTCTGAAGTATAAGGGGGCTATAACCGTTAACGGAATTCCCAATAAGACTTCAGAAGCAAGAAAGATCATGGGATACATTCCTGAGATTCCTTCGCTTTATCCAACCCTTACAGTAGCCGAGCATATGGAATTCATCGCCAGAGCTTATAAGATGACTGACTATAAAGATAGGGCAAATGAGCTTCTGGATCGTTTTGAGCTTTCTGATAAGAAAAAGAAATTCGGAGATGAGCTTTCCAAAGGAATGCAACAGAAACTTAATCTCTGTCTCGGACTCCTGCCCGATCCCCAGATAATTCTTCTAGACGAGCCTTTACTGGGACTTGATCCTCATGCGATCAAAGAACTTAAGAAATATATAGAGGAAATGCGTCAGGCCGGAAAGACAATGCTTGTATCCACCCATATCATAGACAGTGTTGATATGCTTTGGGACAGGTCCGTAATAATGCAGGGCGGCCAGGTAAGAGCAAATGTTTCAAAGAGTGAGATAGATGGCAGGAACATTACCCTGGAAGATCTTTTCTTTGAGGTAACCGAAGGAATCGAGAAAGAAGATGTAAGTTTGTCAGAAGATTCCGACTCTGCAGACCAAAAGGAGGGTTCCGCAGAATGAGAACCTTTCTATACTATTCCGTTCATACGATCATAAACACAATAAAAAAATTATTTAAAACCTGGCTTGTGTTTTTTTTCGCAGTATTTATCATTGCAGCGATTGTCGGTATCGGAGTCGGTACTGCCATCAGTAAGATTTCCGATACCATAGAGGAAGAAACTGCGATAGAGGAACAGGTGGAGGAGGATGAGGATACACCTTCCCAATTTGAACTCTTCATGGTGGAACACAACCTGGATAAAGCCGGTATTACAGATCTTATCGTTACGGCAGCATTTTTCCTTCTCATTACAATGAGCATGATGGGAGCGGATAAATCCGGACAGTTATTTAAGCCTGCGGATGTAACACTTTTATTCCCGTCACCGATGAAGCCGCAATCCGTGCTGATGTTCAGACTGTTGCTGAATCTCGGACTTAATCTGTTCCTTGCCGTATATATGCTGTTCCAGCTTCCGAATCTGATACATAATGCAGGATTCAGTGTTTATGGATCATTTTCGATAATCATTGCCTATGGCCTAGTAATGGCATTCAGTACTCTTGTACAGGTTACTTTTTATACCGTGTTCAGCAAGGGTGAGGGCAATGGAAAGAAAAATATCGGAAGGTTCCTTTTGGGATTTTATGTGGTATTGGGAATATCCTTAATTATTTATCAGAAGGCCACAAATGTAGACATAGCAACTGCTGCTGTAAATTTCTTCGGAAGCAGGAATACATTCTGGATACCTTTTTACGGCTGGCTCAGAGGAATGGTTTATTTTGCCGTAACAGGCGAAACTACAAAGTCCCTTATCTATATGGCTCTTTTCATCATTGCCTGTATCGTACTTATATTTGTCATTTGGAAGACTGATGCGGATTTCTATGAAGATGCCATGTATTCTGCGGAAAAGATGACAAAGCTTGTCGAAGAGTCTAAGAATTCCGCAAAGGGTGGAATCATAACAAGAGAAAAAAAGAGAAGCGATAAGATCGAAAGAGACGGATTCCATTACGGATTCGGAGCAAGTGTATTTTTCTATAAGGCACTCATGAACAGATTCCGATTTTCGTTTTTGAAAATTTTCTCAAAAACCATGATAATCGGACTTGCAGCTGCTATTTTTTCCGCATATCTTGTCATGGACAATAATATCGGATTAGATAAATTTATCATTCCCGGATCGGTGCTTTTGATGATCACATTCTATCGTACACTCGGAAATCCGCTTAGTGAGGATCTGTCCAGAGAGTTCTTTGTACTTGTTCCGGACAGCGAGCTTAAGAAGATATTCTATTCGCTGCTCGGATGCTTTGCAGTAAATGCTATCGATCTTGTTCTCCCTCTGGCAATCTCTGCAATAATGCTGAAGACCTCTCCCATTACCGTACTCTGCTGGTTTATTTTCATAATGAGCGTATCGGTTTTCGGAACTTCGGTGGGAGCATTTATAAATATATCCATACCTTTGGATAGTGCTCAGACCGTAAAAGCTATGGTCCAGATAATATTTATATATTTCGGAATACTACCTGCCGCTGTGTTTGTGGTAGTCGGAATAATACTTAAACAAATGCTGCTCTTTGTAACACTGGGTGCTGTAGTCAATTGTGCTTTAGGTTTTCTCTTTATACTTATGTCACCCAGATTTCTTACAAATCGCTGATAATCTCAACTAAATAATTAAACTCCCTTATTCTTCAACCTTTCGATTGATGCATAAAGGGAGTTTATTTTTTCGAAATAAATGAAACATGGTATGAAGTATCAGTCCCATTGTTCACGTCTGGGCCATCTGCATCCTGTAGTAGATGCCTTTCTTTTCCATAAGTTCCGCGTGGGTTCCGCGCTCTGCGATCTCTCCACTGTCTATCACAAGTATCAGATCCGCATTCATGATGGTGGACAGTCTGTGGGCGATGGCGATTATAGTACGCTTACCTGCTATCTCGCCGATGGCTTTCTGTATCTCCCTTTCCGTAGCCACATCCACGGAAGCAGTTGCCTCATCAAGAATAATGATGGGGCTGTTTCTTAATATGGCGCGTGCAATGGCAACGCGCTGCTTCTGGCCTCCCGAAAGGCGCAGTCCCCTCTCTCCCACCTGAGTTTCGTACCCCTCAGGCATATGGAGGATATCCTCATGTATGTGAGCGGCCTTGGCTGCGTTTTCTATTTCCTCCCTCGTTGCATCAGGTCTTGCATATCCGATATTGTCCGCGATGGATCCGTTAAAAAGGAAAGTATCCTGAAGTACGGGCGAGATATTGTGACGAAGGCTTTCAAGCGTAACCGTCTTAATGTCCTTGCCGTCGATAAGGATCTTTCCCTCCACGGGATCATAAAACCTTGATATGAGCTGTGTGGCCGTGGTCTTGCCCACTCCTGTGGGGCCAACCAGAGCGACCATCATTCCGGGTTCGCACGAAAAGGAAACATGTTTCAGAACAGGGATCTCATTTTCGTAATGGAACGTTACATCATCGAAGCACAGAGCCCCCTTAACATCCTCAAGTGGTGTCGCATCTTCCGCGTTCTGAATGGCCGATGGCGTATCAAGTATGAGTGTGACACGCTCCGCTCCCGCAAGGGACTGCTGCAGGTTTTCAAGCAGATTGGCAAGTCCCGAAACAGGTGCATAGAAAAGGGAAAGATACAGAACAAAAGCAACTATATCGGCAACGGTGATCTGACCCCTGTAAGCCAGATATCCGCCGAAAAATACAACAAGAACCGTTCCCAGAGATGAAAGAAGTTCAACGCTCGGGTGAAAGATCGCACTTGCCTTAAGAGCTCTGAGCATTGCGACAACCTGCTCCAGACTCTTTTTCCGGACACGCTCTCCCTCATAGCTTTCCTGACCGAATGCCTGAATCTCGTGGAGTCCGGAAAGTGAATCCTGGAGCTGAGCGTTGAGTTCGCCCATCACCTTCTGAGATGCCTTAAAATAGGGCCTTACCACTTTGGCAAAGATAACTCCGGATATAAGGATGAGGGGTATGGGACAGCAGGTTATAAGAGCAAGCTTCCAGTTGATGGTAAGAAGGATGATGAGCACACCCGCAAACGTCACGATATTGGTGATGATATCAGGGATCATGTGGGCGTATAGAAGCTCGAAGTCCCTGGTGTCATTGATCACACGGCTCATAAGATCACCGGTCTGCTTATCGTGGAAGAATGTAAGATCTAGACACTGGAGTTTGTCATAGAGGCGGCTCCTTAAGTCTCCCACAAGATACCACGCTGCTCTGTGTGCGAGGTAATTGCTCAGGAATCTGAACAGAACCCTGAGAAGATAAAGCCCGAGCAGGATAAAAGCAAGATTTCTGATCCGGATGAGTGCACTTTCGTCAACTCCCTTTTCCACCAGTCCCGTCATGGAGGACAACACCTTGGGTGCCGCCAGATTGATCAGCGTGAGCCCGAATGTGGAAAGTATTGCGATCACATACAGCCCCTTGTAACGGGCTGCTTCCTTAGTCAGTTTCCAGAGAGTCTTCATCGTTACCTCCCATCCAAAAGTTTACAAATGTATGCAGGGGTAACAGATACCTCAGTATCAGGCATCGGATATACCCGGTTTATCTTTTTATCTTCTGTCAAAATATGGATTCTGTGACTGCCGTCATTCTCTATTTTGACAAACCAATAGTAGACTTTGTCATTATAGATGATTTTACGCTTTCCTTTTGTATTTATCGCCACATCTATACTCCTGCAGGGGTGGGTGTCACCCCGATTAAAAGAACCAATGTTGGTTCTCAGAAACCCAGTAAAATCAACGCTTTGGAAGAGACTCTACAAAAAAGACACGATAAAGACACGATTTTTATGATGAATTCTTCTAAAAAAATGGAGGAAATTTCACAATTTCCTCCCCAAAAAAATTATTCCGCCCAATAGTCTATTGATTCCTGAGTCCTTCCGGATACTCCGAATAGAATCATCATAAAATCCTCTTTTTCATTAAACATCTGAACTACTATGACTTTCTTAGGTTCGATTCTATATACTAAATAATGCTGATGTGTGAACAGATACCAATATTCCGTTTCTACATCATACATTTCAGATATATTAGTTCCCAGTTTTGGATTATCCGAAAGCAGATCAGCATCCGATATTATTCCCGTAAGAATGTTCTTAGAAGCCTCTTCATCAAAATGTTCAATCAACCATTTTTTCAAAGACTTCAATTTATTCCTAACAAGAGGTGAGTATTCAAGCTTTTTCATTAATCAGATACCAAGCTCCTTCTTTAGGTCTTTGGATGAAATTGTACCTTCTTCAAGAATTGAGCGTTCGCCCTTCTCCATTTCAAGCTTGAACTTATACAAAGCCAGCTGTCTTTCTAATTCATCAAGTTCCTTGGAATTGATCATAGTTATCTGATCGTATCCATTTTTAGTCAGATAAACTCGGCTTCCATATTTAACATTTTTAACAACATTTGTGTAGTTTCTAAGTTCTGAAACAGGCATGATAGTAGGCATATTAAACCTCCTTGTGTCTATAGAGCCAATAAGTATTGTTCAAAATAATCGTAATATATCGCGCAGGCTTTTGCAACGTAATTTGTAGATGAATTTTACAGCACTTTTTTTCTGTAAACTCCACTCGAGAATAAGAGCCCCTTAGTCGCCACGTTCGACACAACCTGGGGGCGTGGGTGATGTCACCCCGATTATAAAAGCCCCTAAGTCGCCGAGTTCGACAAATCGTGTGGATCGGGGTGGGTGTCACCCCGATTAAAAGAACCTCTATTGCTCGGAGTAGCGTCTCCTTCGCAAAGAGGTTCTAATTTAATCGGGGTGACAGGATTCGAACCTGCGACCCCCTGGTCCCAAACCAGGTACTCTAGCCAAGCTGAGCCACACCCCGAAAAACAGTAAGATTATACTATCAAAAGCAGTTCAAAACAAGCCACAGACTGTTTTAGGTCAGGAATCTTTTATTAGTCTTCCGCGCTTTTATACCGAGTGTTATAATACTGAACAACAGATTTATCGGAGAATACTATGAAAAAACTACTTTCCATCATCTCCGCCGTTGTTTTGGCAATGATCATAACCGGATGCGGTTATAAAGCTGGAACGGTCAAAGACGGGGTGTATACCAACAAAACTTTCGGAATAACCATCCAATCCACTGAGGGTATGATCTTCATGGATGATCCCACAGAATGTGCGGACTACGCGGTCGCATACAGTTATTGCATACTTCAGGGTGAGAAGGATTCTTTTAAGGCTGAATATGCACTAGAAAGCATTCCCGGAGGCCTGATCGTAGTTTCCGAAGACAATCCCGGAGATTTTACGGCAGATAAATTCGTCGAAAATATAGAGGCTCAGCAAAGCGAAAAACTCTTCTGGACCTACAAAACCATCATCAACGAAGATGTCACAATAAACGGAGCTTCCTTCAGACAACTGACCTTCGACAGTGACGGTAATCATCAGACTTTTCTGATAAAGGTCACTTCGGACAGGATCCTTTTTATTTATATCTCAACATCCAAAAACGGTGTGGACTCGGGACTTGAAGAGGAACTTATCAATTCGATTTCTGCCATATAACTCAAAGAGCCGGAGGAATTCTCCTCCGGCTCTTGTTAGTTCAGCCAAGATCTATTGAATCTGAAATGTAATACATATAGTTGTGCTCTTCGCAGTAAGCTTTGATATCGTTTCTCAGAGATCTGTATTCGGGTATATCATCCAAGTATTCCAGCAGGAAGATTTTCGCACCCTGATTACCGTATCTTTCGATGTACTCTTTAAAATACTCTCTGTCATCGTCGTAAGCATATGTAAGAGCTCCGGTGTCCCAATCGATCCTCGAAAAGACACTTTCCTGATTTATGCCGGTGATAACATCTCTCCATGAACCATAGTTTGCGCAGTAAGCATTCAGGAAATAATCTCCGCCGTTTATGATAACGTCACATCCCATGCTCCTGAGACCTTTCATAATAACGGCAAGACCGTTTAAGATCTCCGCGGATTCATAGTTATAGAAGACATCGCAGTTATCTACGAAAAATCCGTTAATCCCCTTTGAAAGAAGTTCGGGTGCAAGCTCATTAAGAATGAAGTTTTGCCATCTTTCGTCGGATACATCCACCCATTCTTCTCCGTCCCAGTTCTCATATTCTCCCAAAGTCAGGTCACAGTAATCATTGTAATAATCCCTGAAATCTTCAAGGGAGCCGACATTAATATAACTGTATACATACTTCTGAGATCCGGAATTAAAAGAGGTGATCTCTTCCCTTGTGCGATACTGGGCATCGATGACTATGTAGTTATAGTCACTCAGAGCACTGAGACTTCCTTCATAGTTCAGGAATACTCCGTACTTGATCTCATTTTCTTCAACGTCTCCGGCATCAGGATCAAAGGTCTCTCCGTTTTGCCAGATTGTTTTGTAGGTATCACAATAATCTATGAATTCATAAGGAAGATTATCATAGATCACACTTCTCATATCATTGAAAGCCCTGTTATGAGGGCAGAAACCGCCGCAGGATTTATACACATTTCCGTCCTTATCATAAATGATAAGCCAGCTGAATCCGCCGTCCATGGTTTCATCGGGATCCGCTTCCTCTGGGTCCAGTTTGTAGAGTTTTTTCAGATCAATAGCTTCTTCGATATTCCCATACTGCTCTTCGGTAAGGTCAAAATATCGGACATCCGCATAGTCTTCCCCGTTTGCCAGCTTATAATCAAATTGAACCTCAATACGGCCGTCATATCTGACCTTGGCTATGACAGTAGGTGCATATTCCAGGAAATCTCCGGTAAAATAGTCAATTCCTATGAGATATTCATCACTGAGCCGTGATTCATCAAAGGGTTCTTCGGATGGTTTATCTTCATTGTCAGGCTCATCCTCATTTGACGCTACTGCGTTTGTATGTACGACTTCGCCGTCTCTTTCGTTATCATCGGCTGTCGTAACGGGTTCATCCGGTTCCACCGCTGAATTTCCGCATCCTGCCAGAGTTCCTATCATAAGTGCTGTCATTATTCCAAATATGATCTTCTTTTTCATATCTTACTCCTTACCGGAAAAATAAAACCGTCCCTACAAGCGTAAGGACGGTTCCCAAAGCTTTTTCGTCACATCATACCGTCATCCATATAGGCTACGGTGAAATGATCCTGACCCTTATCATCAATCTCCCAAATGAGATAACTGGGCTTTCTGCCATCCTGTCTGGGATAGGTTAAGGAGCCGGGATTGATCACCGTGCAGTCCTCGGAATAGCTTACCGTCGGTCTGTGGGTATGTCCGAAAAATGCAATGTCACATCCGCGGCTTGCAGCCTCCTGTCTGAGGATTTCCGTAGAGACACTTACACTGTAGAGATGTCCGTGGGTTACAAAGATCTTATGTCCGAAGACGGTCTCTTCAAGCTCTCTCGGAAGGGCATTGAAATAGTCACAATTTCCGGCAACCATATACACGGGGATCTTGACGTTGCATCTGATATCATCCTCTCCCGATTCCACGTCGCCGCAGTGAATCAGGCATTGTGCGTCCGGATGCATTTTCAGTACTTTATGAAGATTTGCGTTATTTCCGTGAGTATCACTCACAACAAGTGCTTTGTTCAATCAAATAACTCCGTTCTCATTTTCCTAAGAGCCTTACCTCTGTGAGATATCTTATTCTTCTCAAGCTCGGGAATCTCACCGGTCGTACATCCGATCTCAGGGCAATAGAAGATCGGATCGTAACCGAATCCGTGCTCTCCTTTTTCCTCGTATCCGATGCGTCCTTCAACGGTCTCTCTTACGACCTTTTCGGTTCCGTCGGGTAAAACAGCGGCTATGGCGCAGACGAATCTTGCCGTTCTCTTTTCATCGGGAACTCCCTCAAGGCGCTTTATGATCTCATTGTTCTTAACGGTGTAGGGAGTATCCTCACCGAGATATCTGGCGGAATAGATTCCGGGCTCTCCGTTTAAAGCATCAACCACAAGTCCCGAATCATCGGCAAGTACTATGGAATCGGGAAGTAGTGCATGTACGGCTCGTGCCTTGATGATGGCATTTTCCTCAAAAGTAGTACCATCTTCAACGATCTCGGGATCGACACCCGCTTCCTTCATGGAAAGGATCTCATATCCGGAACCATCCATGATCTCGCGGATCTCACGCATTTTTCCCATATTGCCGGTTGCAAAAACAAGTCTTTTCATTTAAATATCTCCCATCATTCCGGCGGCTTCCAAAACAGCTTCGTATATACCGTTTGCCAGCCGGTCTCTGTATGAATCCTCCGTAAGAAGCGCATATTCGTCGGGATTGTCACAGTTTCCGACGCTTATAAGCGTTGCCGGAGCATTTATCTCATATAATACACTCCCCTCAGGTGCCTCACTTATACCCAAGGCTCTGTTCGATACGGCGATGGCTGTGTTATTAAGGCAGCTTTCGCTGAGCTCGATACTTCCGAAACCCGGAATGTAATACAGAGGATCGTAATAGGTCCTGATACCGTGGTATACCTCACCGTCATGGGATACGTCAAGTCCTATGTATATATCCGCACCGGATTCTTCCATGAGTTCTGCGGTAGAAACGGCATCTTCGGATTCGAGGGAGTTATTGGTCAGATATACTCTGACTCCCTCCTGATACAAAAGCTGAGCCGCTCTGTCCGCAACATCCCTGCATACGCCTGCTGCCTCGTCCGCATCCCCCGGGTCGAGGACCACCACATATTTATACAGGTTACCGGGTTCCACAGCTTCCATGGTAACAACATTTTCATCCATGGTGAGCTTATACTCACTTATACGGACCATGTCAAAAATAAGAAGCACCCCTGCTTTGTCATACAAAACTGAGGCTCCTTCCACGAATCTCTTGTCTCCGCTTATCCTGCCCGCATCAACCGAAACACCTGCTTCCGTCACTGAGCCGTAGTAAGAATCCGATTCGGTATTGATATGTACCAGGAACTTCCTCTCATTGTACAGATTTTCCGTTACTATATCGGATGCCTGTACTCCTTCGGGTACTGTAAAAGAAATACGTCCCGTAGGCAGAGTCCCGATCACCGACAAAGGTACGGTTTCTTTTTCCTCAAAATGCATGACTTCACTGACGTTTGCACTGGTTATCACCACGGGCTTGGTCATGGAATAATATACGCATACTCCCATGCAGAGCGCAAAGATAAGCACCCAGAAAAAGCATGTATATGCCCTTCCGGGAATCTGGGGAGTCTTATCGTTAAGTTGAGGATCTGCGTATTTTACAAGCGGAATACGCTTAACTGAAGCAGGCATTTATTTCTTCCTTGAAGGCGGCTTGGGCCCCCTGAATTCGTAATAATATGTCTTCATCATTCCGTTGTAGATCTTACGGTTCTTATCGGCTTTTTTGCCGACATCGTTCTGAACCCTTTCGTATGAGCTGATGATATACATGCTCCAGCTGTCCAGAGCCTTATATCTCTCGCCCAGGGTTCTGTAAATATCCGCAACCGCTTCCTTATCCATGAGTCTTTCACCGTAAGGAGGGTTGGTTATGATAAATCCGTACTTTTTGGGATGCGAAAGATTTGCCACATCCCTTGCCTGGAAATGGATCATACCGTCAACTCCGGCGTCCTTGGCATTTTTCCTGGCGATGCTCACCATCTCTTCATCGATATCATAGCCCTGAATATCGGTATCATTAACGATTTTGACAAGGTCTCCGGACTCTTCGTATGCATCATTCCACACCTGCTTGGGGATCAGATGCTCCCATGAGCAGGCATTAAAGAATCTGTTCATTCCGGGAGCAATATTAGCTGCGATCATTGCAGCCTCAATGGGAATGGTTCCGCTTCCGCAAAAAGGATCCACTAAGATCCTGTCCGCTCTCCAGGGGGTAAGTGAAATAAGACCTGCCGCAAGGTTTTCCGCAATGGGAGCCTTGGCGGTAAGCTTCCTGTAGCCTCTCTTATGGAGCGAATCACCGGTTGTATCGAGTCCTATTGTGACCTCATCCTTCATTATGAATACCCTGAAGGGAAAAGAATCTCCGTCCTCGCTGAACCAGTCGGTATGATATACACCCTTAAGTTCTTCTACCATGGCCTTTTTGACGATGGACTGAATATCGGAAGGGCTGAAAAGCTGTGATTTAACACTGGATGCCTTTGCTACCCAGAATTTTCCGTCCTTGGGGATGAACTCCTCCCAATGAACGGCCTTAACCCCTTCAAACAGCTCGTCCCATGTACATGCCTTAAAAGAGGCTGCCTTGATAAGCAGCCTTTCAGCAGTTCTCGAACCTATATTGACCCTGGCGACTGCCTCGGCATCACCTTCAAAGGTCACTCTTCCGTCGGATACATTTGTAACTTCGTATCCCAGATCGATTATTTCTTTTTTCAGTACCGACTCCATGCCGAAATGACATGGAGCCATTATTTCTATGATCCTGTTAATGATTAGTCCTTTCTCCAGGTCAGGCGCATATCCGTCTTGCTGGGATTATCCATAATTCGGATGAAATCCTCCTCGGACATGGGTCTGTAAAAATAATACCCCTGGATCATGTCGCATCCCGCATCAGAGAGGAATGCAAGTTGTTTTTCAGTTTCTACGCCCTCGGCAACTACATCGGCACCGAATGCATGGGCCATGTTGATGGTCGACCTGATGATCGTTTCCGCCTTGGGGCTCTGGTCTATTTTACGGATAAATCCGATATCCAGCTTTATTGTATCGAACTCGTAACTTTCGAGTGTCGAAAGGGAGCTCATGCCGCTGCCGTAATCATCCAGCATTATCCTAACCTTCTTTTCCTTCATGGTCCTGAGAAAGTCAAGGGCATTTCTTTCAAGATTGGCATACGCGGACTCGGTGATCTCTATCTTAGCGGCGCCTTCGGGGAAGTCCCTTTCTTCCAGTATCTCCTTAATCCTTTCCAGAAGCGAGGGATCGTAGAAATCCACTCTGGACAGATTAATGGAGATGGGAACGATGGGCAGTCCCTCCCTTGCGTTTCTTAGGAGAAGTCCGAACACGTTCTCTGCCATATAAAGATCCACTCTCGAAACCTTACCCGACTCCTCCAAGGCGGGGATAAAGAGTCCCGGAGAGACCATACCCATATCACGATGCTTCCATCTGATAAGTGACTCGGCCGAAACTATCTTATGGGTATAGGTATCAACAATGGGCTGATAATAGGAAATAAGCTCGTTATGTCTGAGTGCATCCCCAATATCAGAGACAAGGATCATATGGTTTACATAATCCTTGCGCATCTTATCCGTATAATCCGTATACAGAACCGAGTCGGTTTCGGACAGATTGGCCTCCGCCAGTTTAGCCCTGTCTATCATAATGCCCACGGATACTCCCGTATCGTCAATATGATAAATACCACAGGTGACGGTAAAATCAAACATCTTATATTCGGTACGGAAGGTCATCTGAGTGATCTTGCGCATACGGTTATTCTTGATAAGGTCATTTTTGACGATGGCGACAAAATGATCGCTTTCCAGTCGTCCGATAACGATAGGTTCCAAAACCTCGACTATCTTATCCCTTACCATGAATATTACGCTGTCACCGCTCTCTTCACCGAAGAGGTCGTTGATTGTCTTAAATCCCCGGATATTGGTATAGATAAGGGAATAACCGACGCTTAAGTCCAGTCTCTTCAGCATTCTTTCGGCATCTCTTAAAAATCCGGTCCTGGAAAGGATATCCGTCATCCAGTCCCTGTCGATGATCTCCGTGATATCCTGAATGATGCAGATATCTTTGGTCGGATCTCCCACAAGGTGCTTGATCCGGACATCAAGTGCTCTTCTGTAACCGCCTCTTTCAGTATGAACGGTCCTGCAGAAATTTCCGAGCCTTTCTATCTCCCCTTTTATGATCTCGGGAGTGAAATGCTCAAACATGGACTCTCTTTCATTCTCGACCACTATTTTATTAGTGAAGTCATTGATGAATTTTCCGAAGGTTTTTGAATTTGTAACACTGACGTCATATTTATTGAGAAAACCACTGGAAAACTTAGGTATAATCTCAAGTGTGGAAAGATTTATCTCAAAAACAGAAATAAACCCTTGTGTCATAACGGCATTCCAGTCATTTTCACTGACAGCCGTATCAACAGTACGAATAGTGCCGTTTTCAAGCGCTTTTCCGACCCCATAGAACTTTGTGACATCACCGTCAATCAGGAAATAACTTCCGTCATCCAACAGATAAAAACATCTTCCGACACTGTCAGGGAAAACCACATCATCTATAAGGTTCTTCCCCTGGATATACAGCGTTTTAAGCGCCGAAAAATGGGGAATTATGGATATATCGGTAAGGCCGAGACCATCCGTAAACTTCTCATAGTTAAGATCCGCAACCTGCCCCTCGTATTCGGGAACAAGATAAGCGTTTTCGGCGCAGTTTGTACTGCCGCAGCCCATGGCTATTATGATGCCCGGATATCCCACAAGAAGATTTTTGAGCATTATCTTCTTAAAAAATGCATTCTGAATATTGCCGTTACCGCCGCTGAGTATTATCACATCGGAATTACGGACAAGCTCAAATGCATTGTCCATATTGGTATTATCAAGAGTTTTTATGGATGATGTGGTAAGTCCTGCCAGATTAAAGGCAATATCGAACCGCTCTTCGATTATTTTATTTATCCTGTCGGCATCCGGATCGGAAGTTATTATCAAAATGGACGAATTCTCACGCCAGTACCCCTTTAGATTGTCTACAAATCCGTAGTCATCAATAAGATGTACCGGTCCGGTCTCTTCATCAGGCCTGTATTCCAAAAATAAACTTGTAAGGAATAGAACCATAAATCCCCCGTTTTGGAGCCCAATACCTATGTGTTATAAAGAATTCTATCACGAAACCGATATGCAAACTACTAAAATATGCTTTAAGGACCGATTAAGCCAAATATCCGAAGTCCCCTGCAATAAACGATCACAGATCCCCGAACAGCTGCATCAGGGAAAGTGATCCGAACACCACATACACATCTTCGGGACCTGCGTTATTCGTATCCGAAAGAGCATCCTTAAGGCAATCTGCCTTACCTATATGTTCCGTCTCCGGAACCTCGGCTCCTTTACCGTATAACTCCTCCGAGATCTCAAGTACCGCATCACAAAGTTCTTCCTTAGGCAGTCCTCTCACAGGATCGGGTAGATCGATTGCCGTGAAGGATACGGTACCCGGAAGCATAATCCTAAGTATCTCCTTGTAATCCTTATCTTTAAAAACACCCATTATTAAATGTATTTTTTTATCGATGGGGAGTGTCGCATCAGAATCGAGAGCTTCTTTCAGTGCTCTTGCCGCACCAGGATTATGAGCACCGTCTCTTATGATAACAGGCGATACTGAAAGTTTCTCAAATCGTCCGGGATGCCGTGTTTTAGCGGCTCCGGCCATAAACGTATCAGATGTTATAGATTTGCCCGGGAAGGATTTTGCAAGTGTTCCTTCAAGAATTCTGAGTGTCCAAAGTGCGGTATTCAGATTGTCATTCTGATATGAAGCAGAAAGAGGATTAACAAATCCTTCGGGAATGATCTCCTCCTCCGTCCTGATACAGACGGCCCCTTTTTCCCCGGCTTCCCTTTCCAATATCCCTGCGGGATCATAATCCTTTCCGTCGCAAAAAACATGAGGCATTTTAGATATAATAGCAGGTGTATTTCTTCTCATGATACCCGCTTTATTGACAGCTATCTCCTCCGGTGTCGATCCCAGAAATCTCATATGATCCATACTTATGGAAGCGAATACCGTCGCAAGGGGCGAGTCAAATACATTGGTGGCATCATCCTGTCCGCCCATGCCGCATTCGACTATCGCAACATCTGTTTTTTTATTTTTAAAGAACCAGAATGCCGCAGCAGTTTCCGCCTCAAATCCGGTTGGGGGTATTTCCATTCCCTCAGTCGCTTTTCTGACTACGGTGACTGCCTCGGCATATTCTTCCTCGGTAATATTCCGAAGACCGATCTTGATCCTTTCCAGGAAATCAAATACTGAGGGAGATGCATATCTTCCCACATTAAGTCCGCATTCCGAAAGGGCGTATTCCAGATATGAGCATATGGAACCTTTTCCGTTGGTTCCTGCCACATGAATTACCTTAAGTTCCTTCTCGGGGTTATCAAGTCTTCCCAGGAGTTCTTTTATCACATCGGTCCCGGGGATTATTCCCGCAGATCCGGTATTTTCCGTATAGTTTTTTGCTTCAGTAAAGTTCATATGTTCATTATATCATCTTTTGAAAAAAAGGCTCTCAAATGGTCTTCATTATTGAAAACCTACTAAACTAGTTGTATTATAGATTAAGATTTTTGTTATTTAGGAGGCTCTCTATGCTCATCTCAACCAAGGGAAGATATGCGCTTCGCGTCATAATCGATATCGCAGCTCACGATCAGGATGAGTTTATCCCTTTGAGCGAGGTTGCGGAAAGACAGGCTATCTCCAAAAAGTACCTTGAAGCCATCATCAAAGATCTGGTTCAGGCTGGCATCGTGAAAGGCGTTCGCGGAAAAGGCGGCGGATATAAGCTTAATGTGAAGCCCGAAGAATGCACCGCATGGGATGTTATTCACGCTACCGAGGATAATTTGGTCACCGTCTCTTGCGTGTCCATGGAGAATTTCGATTGCCCTCAGAAGTCCGCGTGCAGGACTATGCCGATGTGGACCGAACTTGATAAGACGCTCAAGGAATTTTTCAGCAAATATACCATTAAAGAACTGCTTGAAAGCGGATCATACTAAGATCACTAAAAGTCTTGCCAAGGCAGGACTTTTTTAGTGGATTTAAAAACATAGGTGAAACATGGGTTTAGGTGAAGTATTACTCTTATCTGTGGGACTGGCCATGGATGCCTTTGCGGTTTCCGTATGCAAAGGTCTCTCTCTCAAAAAAGTAACTATTAAAGAAGCATCCGTATGCGGTATCTGGTTCGGTCTCTTTCAGGGCATCATGCCCCTTTTGGGATACCTGCTGGGTTCCGGATTTGCCTCTTTCATAGACAGATTTGCCGCATGGATCGCATTTCTGATCCTTACGATACTCGGCATTAATATGCTCAGGGAAGCCTTCGGATCCGATGAGGATGATGAAGAAGCCACTCCTGATCTGGGATTTAAGGTAATGCTCGGTGCTGCGGTAGCTACAAGCATTGATGCAATGGCAGTCGGTGTTACTTTTGTGGCTGTTCCCGTTAGGATCTTTTCCGGATCTGCCCTGATCAACACTTTCTTGGCTGTAGCATGCATAGGTATCATCACCTATGTGATATCGGCATTGGGTGTCTTCATAGGAGGATACTTCGGTGCGGCATACAAGTCCGGTGCGGTTGCGGCCGGCGGAAGCATCCTCATATTCATCGGTCTAAAAGCATTAATGGATAAATACGATATCACGGGGGCCGGTAACGATAATATCTTCTGGCTTCTGCTTCCTTTTGCGGGAACTGTTCTCGGTGCGCTGCTTGTATTCTTCCGCATAAATACTCCGGATAAACTCAAAAAATGCCTCATTGCTCTGTCCGCAGGCATCATGCTCTCCGCATCCATATGGTGTCTTATGACTCCTTCGTTTTCGCTTCCTTTCTTCGGATCCGTGAAGCCTTTTATAGTCGTCTTTATCGGTTTCTGGGTGGGAATGCTCTTCCAGTTCGGTCTGGACAATCTTGTTCCTCACACTCACGGATTCTCGGGTGAGACCGAAGGCCTCAGATCCGAAGCCGACAAGCCGGTTAAGATGATGATGGCGATGATAATCCATCATATTCCGGAAGGCATTGCCATAGGTGCGGTTTATGCCGGATTTTTATACGGTGAAGGAATTATCTCCCGCTATTCCATGATAGCTGTAACAGTCGGAATGTTGATACAGAATTTCCCGGAAGCTGCATTTCTCTCGGTTCCCGTCAAGGAAGAGGGACGCAGCAAAGGAGCATCCTTTTTCTATGGTATGATGAGCGGCGGCGTGGAGCCCATCATCGGAATCGTAACCGTAATAATCGCGGGACTTTTCCCTCCCATCTTACCCTATGTGATGTCTCTCTCGGCCGGAGCCATGATCTATACGATAGTCGAGTCCATGATCCCCGAGATGATAGAAGGAGAAGTAAGTGACAGAGTCGTATTAGCCTTCGCGGCAGGCTTCTCACTTATGATGCTCCTTGCCTATGGACTGCCCATGCTGTAAGTTCAATCATCCCTGACTTTTATTTTTTCGAATCTGCAGTTTTACAGCCCCGAAGCAGGATCAACCTTCATTCCTGCCTTCGGGGCTGTAATTTTTCCTGAAACCTGCTCTTTTACAGTCCCCGGTGCATGATTTACCCTTTATTTCCGCCTTCGGGGCTGTAATTTTATCTGTAATCTGCCATTTTACAGTCCCCGAAGCTGGATTTACTCTTTATTTCCGCCTTCGGGGCTGTAATTTTTCCTGATACCTGCTCTTTTACAGTCCACGAGGCAGGATTTGCTCTTCATTTCCACAGAATGGACTGTAATTCTTCTCAAATCCCGCTGTTTTACAGCCCCACTCTTCATATCGAGCAGTTATCAGCCTCCTCGGTTACTTTATCAGCGCTTTCGGTCGAAACAAAAAATCTCTCCGGTCACAGCTATGACCGGGGAGATTTGAATAAGTCTGTTATTTCTTTGAAGTTTCTTTGGACTCTTCCTTAGCTTCGTCCTTAGAATCGTCTTTGGATTCTTCCTCAGCTTTGCCCTTAGAATCTTTACCGGAATCTTCTTTGGATTCGTCCTTGGATCCTTCCTTAGCTTCTTCCTTCTTACGATTCTGTCTTGAAAGAGCTACGGATGAAAGTAAGAGGACTACTATTGCGGCAGTTCCGGCACCATGGTTTCCGTTGCTTTCGCCATCCTGAGTTTCACTCTGTCCATCCTCATTACCTGATGCTTCTGCACCGGTTTCATCTGCTCCGTCACCGTCAAACCCTTCGGCTGCATCGGAACCGTCCGAAAGTGCAATGCTGAAATCGTCGATGTAGAAGTCTCCGCTTCCGTCGGTTTCAAAGAACAATGCCGCAGTATCCAGATCTTCGGGAAGTTTCAAAGTAGCTTCGATAAGCTGCCAGTCTTCTCCGGCAATGTCATACTCTCTTACTCCGCCGTCCTCATATCCGTCAACACCCATGAAAAGCTTGGTATCGGAAGACTTGTAATAATATGAGATCTTTATGGTATGTCCGATGAATCTGGTAATGTCATATCTGAGAGTTGCATCTGCTTCAGAACGTCTTACCTGAAGCGAGAATCCGGGATTGGCTCCCTCTGTGTGATTCTCTTTGATCTTGAGCATTATGGAAGCCTGATGTCCCGATCCGCGGCTTACAAAGCCAAGTTTATCGGGAACCTGAGGAGTTGAAGTTCCATCAACGATGACCGGCTCAAAATCGATCACCATATCCTCTGCTTTGCCGATTCCGGATGTATCGGTAAGGGTAAATTCCTCACCTTTTCCCGCCATGATAACTGCCTCATATGCAGGCTTTCCCGTAAGATCCTGATAGAAAAGAAGGGGTTCAGACTCTTTTCTCCAGGAACTGGTATCGGTAAGTCCCCACAAGGTTACCGAATTGATATTCGCACCTGCATCCTGACAGTCGCAGAGCATCTTGAAATAATCATAGTAGAACTTAGCCTGCTTAAACTCACCGGCTTCTCCGGCTACGGCTTTTCCTACATCAAGCTCGGTTACCTGAAGATTGTTAATAGCAGCGGAATACTTCTCGATTGCATCCTTATACTGATAAAGCGAATCGGATACGGTAAGATGACCCTGAAGTCCTATTCCATCGATAAGTCCGTCTCCGTAAATGGTTCCGTCTCCGTCAGGATTGATGACATCACTCTTAACCATTGTATGTCCCGCATTAAACTGAGTCTCTGTCAGGAAAGCAATGATGGCATCACACTTTTTGGGGAACCACTCATTGTAGTCATTATAGTAAAGACCCGGAGTGATGGAAGAAAGATCTCCCTCGGGATCAAGACCGTAAAGATCCGCATACTGAGCGGCATACTTGGTCTCTGCTTCTCTTGCATAAAGAAATGCATAGTACAGGAAATCGGGACCGATGATCTTGTACCAGTAACTCTTTCTCATACCGTCAGCCTGGCTCTCGTCGGCTGCTTCATTTACTACATCCCATGCATAGATCACGTCAGCATAACCGTTTGCATAAGTGTACTCGATAACTCCGTTTATGTACTTCTCAAGTCTGTTAAGAAGCTCATCTCTGCTAACAAGACAATCTTCATCAAGGGTTGCATTATAATCCCTTGTAGGCTTGCCTGAAACAGTAGCAGTGAAGTCCTTGGCAAAGATCGAAGGATCAACCTGAGAGTGCCACACAAGTGTATGTCCTCTTACAGGTACTCCGTTTTCCTTGGCCCAATCAAGAAGCTCTTCAGCTGCTCTGTTTACGGTAAAAAGAGAATCGGACTCTGCGTCAAAATTATACGCAGGCTTGAACTCATTACCGAATGTCATTGAATTGAACTGACTTGCTATGAACTGCTCTTTGCTCGGGTTACCGATCTCGGCAGACTGATCACCCCAATGGCTGATAGCCTGAACGGCAACACCCACCTTAAATCTGTCGGCATATACATCTTTTAATACACCAACCGCTTCATAGTCACTTACCCCTTCGGCTCTGACAACATTTACCGATCCGGCAAATCCCGACAAAACCGTTGCCGCTGCCATGCTTAACCCCAGCACAGCGGCACAAATTTTCCGCGCCAATACTTTCTTTCTCATACTCTCCTCTTTGCAGCCCCCGCAGCTGCCTGATTTTTAATATCTCTTAATGATGTTTCGATCTTATTTCTTACCAGATTCCTGTATTCGGGTTTTACAAGAAAATAAATGTAAGAATCGATCGTATAGCTCTCAGGCATTCCTCTGCCTGCGATCTTAAAATGTCTGAACCCCCTCTCTATGTATGAATGAATATCCGTATCTTTAATAAATGCCGGTCTTTCCATGCACTCAGAAAATGTTCTGGGAGTTTTGATATTCGGACAGGGAAAGGGAGTAGCATTGTCAAACTCAAGCTGACATCTGGATTGCTGTGCATAATGCTCCGCACGCTTGGGACAGTTCGGGTAGCACACTTCATTAACAAGTATCTCGCATCTTCCTGCGTTACCCGAAGATACGATCCTTTCAAGTGCATCCTCATCGTGATTAAGATCATAATCCAGAACCACAAGAGCATAATCCTTATCAAACTCTTCAAGCAGTTTGTTCTTATTCGTTATTCTCTTGGTAGTAGACGAAATGATCTTATAGGAAGGATATTTTTCCCTTATATACTTCTCCAGTGCGGGAGAATTTACCAGCACCTGATTAATGCCGTTATCCGCAAGTCTCATTATGAGATTGCAATAAGTGTCGTAGCACTCTTTTTCTCCGATAAGAGAATTGGTCCATGTAAATCTCACCGGAACATCTCTTCCGGCATATATACCGAGTATCCCTTCGATCTGCTGTTTTGTGGCGGATCCCACAACAGCTCTTCCGCCGTTCCAGATGGCACCGGGGAATGTTCCGTATGAGGAACCGATCGTATATCCGTCGTTAAAATAATCCGGATGGGACTTCATGATATTCATGACAACCTGATTAAGGATCCTGAATACGCAAAATCCGGGTAAATGCCAGTATATCTTATCGTCTGTATATTCCACTACTTACTCCTTTGTTGGAAGTATAAATGACTGAGGCTTTGGTTTTTGAACCATGATCAGTTTATTTCCTACAAGTGCAGTATAAAGTTTAAGTCTGAAGGTACCCTGATGCTCGGGTTTTATCAG
>JAGCUO010000155.1 GCA_017962825.1 Lachnospiraceae bacterium
AATAAAACTTTTAGATATATCACAAACTCAGTATTTATAAGGCTTTCACACACTTTGTTAGCACTCTTGTTAAAAGAGTGCTAATTTTTTCTTGACTTTAAAATTGGGCGGTCATAATATGATAATCGTGGTTTAGCATTACGCGCTATAAGGAGGCGATTTTTATGAACGAAAAAATGGGAAATCTTTCGATAGACAGCGAAAATATATTCCCGATAATCAAGAAGTGGATGTATTCGGACCACGATATATTCTACCGCGAGCTGGTTTCCAACGGATGCGATGCGGTAACCAAGCTTAAGAAGCTGGACATGATGGGAGAGTATGAGCTTCCCGAAGGTTACAAGGGCAGGATCGATGTTGTACTCGATCCCGCAGAGAAGACCATTTCCATCATCGATAACGGTCTCGGAATGACCGCAGAAGAAGTTGAGGAATACATTACCAAGATCGCATTTTCAGGAGCAACCGATTTCATCGAGAAATACAAGGATAAGAGTAATTCGGACCAGATCATCGGTCATTTCGGACTGGGATTCTATTCCGCTTTCATGATCGCAGATGAGGTTCATATCGATACCCTTTCCTACAAGGACGGAGCAAAGGCCGTACACTGGGAATGCGACGGAAGCACTTCATACAGCATTGCTGACGGCGATAAGGCTGAAGTCGGAACCAAGATCACTCTTTACGTCAATGAGGACTGCCTTGAGTTCTGCAATGAATACAAGGCGAGAGAAGTTCTTAAAAAGTACTGCGGCTTCATGCCTACAGAGATCTACATGTCCAAGGTAAACGATGATTCCACCGAGACCATCGATCTTGAGGACAAGAGAGATGACGATGTAGTTGTAGAAGAGATCCATCCTACCGTAGAGAAGAAAGAGGACGGAACCGAAGAGGTTAAGGGAAAAGAAAGATTAAAGATCAAAAAGCGCCCCGAACTTATCAACGATCCCAATCCTCTTTGGACCAAAACTCCTTCGGACTGTACCAAGGAAGAGTATCTTGAGTTCTACCGCAAGGTATTCCAGGACTACAAGGAGCCTCTTTTCTGGATCCACCTGAACATGGATTATCCTTTCAACATGAAGGGAATCCTTTACTTCCCCAAGATCAATATGGAATACGATTCTCTTGAGGGAACCATCAAGCTTTACAATAACCAGGTATTTATCGCGGATAATATCAAAGAGGTCATTCCCGAGTTCCTGATGCTCTTAAAGGGTGTCATCGACTGTCCCGACCTTCCTCTCAACGTATCCAGAAGTGCACTTCAGAACGACGGATTCGTAGCTAAGATCGAGGAGTACATTTCCAAGAAAGTTGCCGAGAAACTTTCCGGAATGTGCAAGACCGAGAAGGAAGATTATGAGAAGTACTGGGACGACATAGCTCCTTTCATCAAGTTCGGATGCTTAAAGGATGATAAGTTCTGCACCAAGATGAACGATTACATCCTTTTCAAGAATATCGACGGCAAGTACCTGACTCTTCCCGAGTGCCTTGAGACCAAGCCTATCGACGGCGCGGAGGATGAGGATAACACCGAAGAGAAAACAGAGGATACTGCAGATACTGCTGAAGAAAAGACTGAGGACGAGAAGAAGGAAAAGATCATCTACTACGTAACAGATCCTCAGCAGCAGAGCCAGTATATCGCCATGTTCAAGGCTGCCAAGATGGATGCCGTAATCCTAACACATCACATCGACATGCCTTTCGTACAGCAGCTTGAGAGTAAGAATGAGGGCATCAGATTCAAGCGTATCGACGCAGATGTTACCGATGCCATGAAGACCAAGACTTCCAAGAAGGCGGAGGAAGAACTGGCTGAGCTTACTTCCAAGGTAGAGGGCATCATGAAGAAGGTCCTCAAGAAGGATAAGATCACCGTAAAGGTTGAGAAGCTCAAGAATAAGAAGGTGGCTTCGATGCTCACCCTTTCCGAAGAGACCCGCAGAATGCAGGATATGATGAAGATGTATTCCGCAAGAGGAATGGATATGGGCGATTTCGGAAGCGAAGGAGAGACTCTCATTCTCAATGCCGGACATCCTCTGGTAAAGTATGTTACCGAGCATGAAGACGGTGAGAATACCCGCATGATATGTGAGCAGCTCTATGATCTTGCCAAGATTCAGCAGGCTCCTCTTTCTGCCGATGACATGGCTTCATTTATCACAAGAAGCAATGACATTCTTTTAATGCTTGCAGGTGAAAAATAATACGTAAAATACTGTAAATGCCCCGAAGAAACGCGAGCTTCTTCGGGGCGTTTTTGGTTTACTAAACAACCGTTTTTTGGTATACTTTTTATATCTTTGTGAAGGTGGAGAAGGATAATGCGCCGGGTTCTTTCGAGAATATTGCAGGGCAATTACACATCTGAAGATCTTTCTCTTGATTTTTCCTGTTCCAGGATAGAATTGGACGTTCTCGCAGGTGAGGAATACGAAGGTTCCTTTCATGTTTATTCGTCATCAAATGCGATCCCCGAGGGAAAGGTAGTATCATCCGATCTGAGGATGGTGCTGATTTCCGATACCCTTACGGGCAAGGACTCCGAGATCACATACAGATTAAATCCCGATTATTGCAATGAAGGTGACACTGTTAAGGGTGCTTTCTCCGTCATTTCCAATATGGGTGAATACTATATTCCTTTTTCGGTCAATATCGTAAGATCGGTTCCCGATTCTTCGATAGGACCCGTTAAGAATCTGTTTCATTTCACAAACCTGGCAAGAGCCGAGTGGAAGGAAGCACTTTCTCTTTTTTATTCCAAGGATTTTCCCCACGTCATAGCCGATTCTGATACGCAGACGAAGCTTGCTTATAAAGCGTTGTCCGCTCAGAGGGGCACTGAACTGAATATGGAGGAATTCCTCATCTATGCGGGCAAAAAGAACCGTGTAACCTATTCCTTCAGGGCAGGTGAGGTCAATATTTCCGTTCCTTCCGCAGAGCGCGGAATGGGGCTTAAGGAAGTTGTCATTGAGATAGGTAAGGATGGATGGGGCTATACACATCTTGACGTCAAGTTCGAAGGAGGTTTTCTTTTCTCGGATACATCGGTTCTTAAAGCTGATGATTTCTCGGGGAATATCTGCTCGCTTAAATTCTTTGTGGATTCATCCGCGTGTGCATCGGGACTTCATCCCGGCAAGATCATTCTTTCCAATTCTTACATAGAGCTTGTGATACCCGTATGGCTCAGCGTCGGCGGAAAGAGTAAGACTGCGGGCGAGGAGCATTCCAAGAAAACTCTTTTCGTAAGAGTTACCAAGTTATATGTTAAAAAGATCCTCGGAGAGATCGAGAGAAACACTTATATCGCCGAGGCCGGAAGACTTATAGATCATATCCTTACCATTGATGAGTACGATATAACGGCCAAGCTTATGCAGGCTCACGTGCTTTTGATGCAGGGAAGGGAAAGCGAAGCTGCCTGGACATGTGATTATGCCGCCCAGCTTCTTGAGAAGAACGACAGCAAGAGAGCAGCGGATTCCAAATCTCTTGTACTTGATAATGCATATCTTGATTATCTCAGGATCCTTTCCGGAGAAGATAAGATACAGGCCAAGGCCCGCAAGCACCTCGATGAAATGTCCAAACGTTTCAGGGATGACTGGAGAGTAAGGTGGATCCATGCCAAGGCGCGTTTCGGCGAGACGGGCGATACCGCATCCTTTTGGAATGCCATGAAGAAACTCAGCGAGGAGGATTGTAACAGCCCCGCTATTTACGCCGAAGGAACACTTCTGTTAAAAGAAGACCCTTCTCTTGCATCCGAGCCCGACAGATTTACTCTGAGAACCATACTCTTCGGACTTAAGAGAGGAATCCTCGGAGAAGATATCAAAGAAAATCTTCTCTACATTTCCGGAAGAAGCCGTGCTGCGATTCCCATGCTCCTGAGAGCACTTGAGGAAATGTACAAGGTTAGTCCCGATAACCGTATCCTAGAAGAGATCTGTTCCCAGCTCATAAGAAGTTTCAGAAGAGACGAACAGGCTGCGGTCTGGTATAAGAGAGCTGCACAGGAAGATGTCAGACTTACCAATCTTTATGAGAACTATGTCATGAGTCTCGGTGAGGATTCTTTCGAAGACATTCCCATGAATGTTCTTAAGTATTTCTCCATGTCCGATACCCTTGATGCGCTCCATACCGGAAGCCTCTATCACTATGTCATCAGACATAAGAGAGATCTCGGTCCACTTTTTGATGTTTATCTTCCCAAGATGGAAAGCTTTGCCATGGAGCAGATCGGCAAGGGCGTTATCACAAGACATCTTGCGGCTGTTTATTATGACGTTATCAATCCCGCATCTCTGGACAGAAACAATGCCAGGTTGTTTGCGGATATGCTTTATTCCGTATGGCTTCAGTCTTCGGATTCCAAATATGTAAAGGCATATGTATATCAAAAGGGATTCAAAGCACCCTGGGAATATAAGCTGGGAGAAGGAAACGGATGGATCTCCGTATACGGCAATGACTATATAGTTGCTCTTGAGGATTCTTACGGAAACAGATATGTAAAGAGTTCTGATTACACTCTTGAAAAACTGATGCTTCCAGGCAAGTTCATCAAAGCCGTTGCGGACTGCGTTTACGACAACGACAGATTTAACATGAACATCCTTAATACCACAAAGGGTGAAGATGAGGTTAACGACGGCAATATTCTCAGATATCAGAATCTTGCGTCATCTGAAGAACTTGAGAGAAGCGTGGCCGATTCATACAAGTTAAAGCTTCTGGATCACTTCGCACTCAAGGGCGACAGATTATCCCTTGTCAACGGTCTTAAGACCATTCATCCCGGTCTTATGAATGCCGAGGATAAATGCGAGGTTATGAGACTTATGCTCATGACTGCGGACTACAGGCCTATTTACGAACTGATAAAAGCATGCGGTCCCTATTTTGCGGATCCCAGATATATGCAGACCTTCCTTGACAGAAGACTTATCGATACGGAGGGTGAGGATGAGATCTTAACGGCATCCGCCATCTACTGTGTAAGTCTTGGTAAAAAGGATGGAATCATACTTCAGTATCTGTCCGATCATTATGAAGGACAGTGCAAGGATCTCAGAAATATCTGGAAAATGTCCGGAGGCTACGGCGTTAACCGTAAGGGCATCGAAGAGAGAATGATCATACAGATGCTTTACAGCGGAGCATTTGTGGGTGAGAGAAACGAGATCTTTGAGGACTATCTGATAGACGATCCGGATCCCGAAGTGGTAAGAGCATTCCTTCTTCAGTCATGCTATGACTACTTTGTGCACGAGAAGCTGATCGCACCCGGTATATTTGCGGAACTTGGCAAGTACGGTGGAAGCAGTAAGGATCTTCCCAAGGAAGCGGCTCTTGCATATCTGAAATATTATTCGGAATCTCCCAAGGAGATTACGGATGAGATCAGAGTCAGGATAATAGAACTTCTTAATGTGATGATGAAGGACCGTATCCATCTGGGAATGTTCCAGAACTTCCTGTCCGAAGATGCCTTTCCCGAAGGGGATCTCAGAACAAATCTTCTTGAAGTCCTTGATGTAATGCATGATCGAACCATCATCGATTACAGGGCATCGGAAGGAAATACCGCCATTATCCATTACACTTTTGCCGGTGAATCCGAAGAGGATTGCAAATACCGCGAAGAGCGTATGAGAGATGTTTGCGGTGGTGTGTGCTTCAAAGAATTCGTTCTCTTTTTCGGAGAATGCGTTCAGTATTACATAACCGAGGAGACTGCCGGCGGTTCGGAACTTAAGACCAGCGGTGTGCTCAGGAAAAATGATGTGCTCGGTTCTGCTGAAGGATCGGTATTCGGACTTATATCCGATATGCTGGTCAGCAACACTCTTCAGGACTATGCGACATTCGATAAGCTTTACGACGAGTATTACAGGAAAGAGTATTTGAAGAAAAAACTGTTCAGTCTGGAGTAATATGCTTAAACTTCCCGGGGGCTTTGGAAGCTCCGGAAAACGATATATTGTGGGTTTTGACCTGAGCGATGTTTCCTGCGGGATCAGTTATTGTTCTGACCGCGGCGATATTCGCACGGTCTCTCTTGTAGCGGGAAGCGAAGAGTATGTCATCCCCGTTGCGCTTTCAAAGAGACACGGCGCGGGACAGTGGTTCTTCGGAAAAGAAGCTTATACTTCATCGGAAGCAGGTGAGAGTATTCTTGTTACGGGGCTTTACAGCAAAGCTCTTTCCGGTGAGGATACACAGATAGACGGCCTTGTATATGGTGCGGACTCGCTTCTTACGCTTTATCTGAAGAGAGCCTTCGGCCTTCTGCAGAGCGTAGGTTCATCGGATCGAATGGAAGCCGTTATGTTCACGCTTCCGGAAGTGACCGACAGGGCCATGGATCTTATCAGGGAATGCCTGAAGAGTCTTCATATCAAAACTGACAGGGTTTATTTCCTCAGTCATTCCGAGAGCTTTTTCTACTACGTATCAAATCAGGGTGAAGACAGGATGCATCTGAATCCGATCCTCTTTACCGTTGATGACAAATACATAACCCAGACCAAGCTTCCGCTTAACAGGCGCACAACTCCTCAGGTTGTATATGCGGAGAATGCCTACTTTGAACTTCCCGTGGGAAGAGGAGCACTTCCCGATGAGCTTGACAATCTGCTTCTCAAAGCCGCCCAGGGCGGTAAGGAATTCGGTCAGGAGTATTCGTACTATCTTGTGGGTGAAGACTTTGCTGAGGAAGCAATCCCCAATTCACTGAAGTTTATGTGCAGCAGGGGCAAGGTTTACGGCGGAACCAATCTTTTCTCAAAGGGTGCGGTATATGCATTGCTTGAGAAACTTAAAACTTCCGGAGAGCCTTCTCCGTATATATTCCTCGGTGATGATAAGCTATCCGCAAATATCGGAATGAATATCTTAAGCCAGGGAAGCGATGTTTATTATGCACTGCTTGATGCCGGCACATGCTGGTACGAAGCGGAGGCGGGGCTTGAATTCTACATCTCCGGCGGAAATGATGTGACACTTACTTTATCCTCCATCATAGGCGGAGGTAATTCGGACGTGATCATTACCCTCGAAGGGTATGAAGGTGAACTTACAAGAATGAGACTGACCGCGACCATGTCAGGTCCCGGACAACTGAGTATAGTGATAGAAGACAAGGGTCTTGGTGTTTTCACACAGACAAAGCCCCGTAAATGGGAAGAGGAGATCAAACTTCCGTAATGGCATCCAGAATATCTTTAAGCATCGGAATATATTCTCAGGTCCCCTATGTAATGCCGGCGATCGAAATACCGGTTTATTGCATAGAGGAGCTTTGCGTTGCCTTTAAGGAGAATGCGGTTCTTATCGATGAGCAGATAATGAACAAGCCTCTTTTGGAATGGATCTACAAGGATCTCGGATTAAGGGAACTTGCGGATGCTCTTGCGGGGATCATCGCTTCAAAGGGAAGCCTTGGAGATTTCTGCAGATATATTCTGGAGTATACCGGCTTGTTTGACAGAAGCACTGTTTTTGAAGTGTGCAGGACTCTGACCATGGGTGTCGGAATGTCGACTCTCGAAAGACAGAAGAAGCAGGCCGATAATCTTGCGGAAAGCGGTAACTACGAAGCTGCGATCCACGCCTACAGAAATGTCATTGATAAGTGCGGCGGAATGGATAACAGCAACTCACCCGCTTCACTTTCGCTTCTCGGAAACGTATATCATAATCTGGGATGTTCCTATGCCGGAATGATGAAGTACAGACTTGCTGCGGCTTCTTTTAAGAAAGCCTGCGAATGTGAGGAGACTCCTGAGCACCGCCACAGCTTTATTGCGGCCTTAAGGCTTTCCATGCCGGGTCCCGATTTTGTCAATTACATTGCATCCCATCCGGACCTTGGTCCCGAATCCATCACCATTGACGGTGAGATAGATGCTCTGAAAAAAGAATACTAATCCTGTGGCGAGGGTATGTCACATCAGATCATGAAGAAGACCAAAGAGTCCATGGACTACAATGACATTGCCCGCGATAACGAACACATCCTTGAAGGTCTCAAGGAAAAATACAGAAGTCAGATGCCTGTCGGTTAAACATTAAATGGGATTTTTATCAAAACTTTTTAAATTTGCATCAGGTAAAAAGCGTGCCTTCGCCGAAGACGAAAACGAGGAGATCGTATACGACAGGGAAGGCATTGATTTTCATGACCAGACTCAGCGTACCAGATATGTGGCAGAGTGCCTCGAGCAGATTGCGGAAGGCAGCAGGGAGATGGACAGTCTCAGGGATGAGTACGATCTTGTGACTTCGTATCTGAAGGATATGGAGGAGATCGAAGCACTTCCCGAAAAACAGAGACGTGAGATCGATACCCTTGCTAGGCAGATAGAAAACTACGAAAGCGATATCGAAAAGTTCAGAACGAGGAAATCTCCCCTGACGGACGAGCAGTTCGCTTCTTTACGAAGAAGGGAAAAAGAAATCCCCGAAGGGCTTGCGAAGATCAAAGAAAACGAGCGCATGGCGGTTCTTATCAAGAAGGATCTAAAACGCCTTGACGGTGAGAGAAAAGCCCTGGCCTTCAGAGAGAATGAACTTGGCGAGACAATGGATAACATGCGTGGAATGGCGGTTATTTTCACGGTATCCGCCGCGGCTCTTTTGATCATTCTTGCCATAATGCAGTTTGCATTCGGAATGACGGTATACATAGGATATTTCCTTGCCATAGCCACCGTATCCGTTGCACTTACGGTAGTGTGTGTCAAATTCATAGATGCCAACAAGGAGCTTTCGAAAGCATCCGGAAACATGGGTAAGCTCATCCAGCTTCAGAACACCGTTAAGATCAGATACGTCAATAACAGGAATCTTCTTCAGTATCTCTACATCAAGTTTGACTGTAAGAACGGCAAAGAACTTGACGACCTGTGGGGAATGTACACCAAGGAAGCGGAGGACAGAAGAGCCTTTAATGAAAATTCCGCCGGTGCCGAGATAGCAAGGGATGACCTGATAAGGCTTCTCGGAAAATATCATGTGGCACGTCCCAGAAGGTGGCTGGACCAGATTCCGGCACTTCTCGACAAGCGTGAGATGGTAGAGCTTCGCCACGGATACATCTTACGGCGTCAGTCTCTCCGCGAGCAGATCGAGTACAACGAGACCAGAGCCCGCTCCGCCAAGGACGAGATCACAAGCATAGCCAAAGCCTACCCCATGTACGCAGGCGAGATCCTTGAAATGACCGAAAAATTCGACCCCGAGACAGAATAGAAGGGTATGCGGCGTGCGGAAATCACGAAAAAATGTTACGTAGCCCGCTGCGGGTTTTAAGAACAGTTAGCGGCGTGCGGGCATAATTATATTTTTATGCGACATTTGAGCGAGCCGTGAAATTTCTTGGAATGCCTCATGAAAACAGGTGAGATTTTGCCCGGATGGCAAAATCAGCGAACATGAGACAGGAAGTCGATTGTTCGCGACACCGGAAGCTGCATGGAATGAAATGCATTCCTTAGAAATTGCAGGCGAAGCGATCATGAGCAGAAAAATATAATTATGCCCACACGCCGCGCCGGACTTCATAGACATGCAGCGGGGCACATGAATGATGTTGCAACCGGGGGCATAAAAGTGTATATTATTTGGGTCTTTGAAACTGACTCAAAAAGAGGAGATTGAAAATGGAAGAACTTAAGCCGGTAAAAGAGGGAAAAGTAAGAGAGATCTATGACAACGGAGACTCTCTGATCATGGTAGCTACTGACAGGATCAGCTGCTTTGATGTCATCCTTCACAATATCGTAACCAAGAAGGGCACTGTCCTTACCCAGATCTCAAAGTTCTGGTTCGACTATACCAAGGACATTGTACCCAACCACATGATCACCGTAGACAACAATGAGATGCCCGAATATTTCAGACAGCCTCAGTTTACCGGTAATTCGATGATGTGCAGAAAGCTTGAGATGCTTCCCCTTGAGTGTATCGTAAGAGGCTATATCACCGGAAGCGGCTGGGCTTCATATCAGAAGAACGGCACCGTTTGCGGCATCACCCTTCCCGAGGGACTCAAAGAGAGTGAGAAGCTTCCTGAGCCCATCTACACCCCTTCAACCAAGGCGGAGATCGGTGACCACGACGAGAATATCTCTTACGAGCAGTCCATCGCCCACCTCGAGAAGTTCTATCCCGGAAAGGGCGAGGAATACGCTGCAAAGCTTAAGGAACTCACCATCACTCTTTATAAGAAATGCGCTGAATATGCTCTTTCAAGAGGAATAATCATTGCCGATACCAAATTCGAGTTCGGACTTGATGAGGATGGAAATATCGTCCTTGCGGATGAGATGCTCACTCCCGACAGCTCCAGATTCTGGCCCCTCGAAGGATATGAGGCAGGAAAGGGACAGCCTTCATTTGATAAGCAGTTTGCCCGTGACTGGCTCAAAGCCAATGACGGAAAGCATGACTGGACCCTTCCCCAGGAGATCGTCGACAAGACCATCGAGAAATATCTGCAGGCTTACAAGCTTCTTACAGGCAAAGAGTTATAAAATAAAACGCGGAGTGTAAAAACTCCGCTGTTTTGCGTAATAGTTTACCGTTTGAATTCAGAAAGGAATTGCCATGGCAACTGATCGTTACACAAGTCCACTCTCCGAGCGTTATGCAAGCAGGGAGATGCAGTTTATCTTTTCACAGGATAAGAAATTCCGTACTTGGAGAAAACTCTGGATCGCACTTGCAGAGACGGAGATGGAATTGGGACTTTCCGAGAACGGAAAACCCGTCATCACTCAGGAGATGATCGATGAGCTTAAGAGCCATGCCGAGGATATCAACTACGATGTGGCTAAAGAGCGTGAGAAGCAGGTTCGTCACGATGTAATGAGCCATGTTTATGCATACGGACAGCAGTGCCCCAAGGCTGCAGGTATCATCCATCTTGGAGCTACCAGCTGCTACGTAGGCGACAATACCGACATTATTCTTATGAAGGAAGCACTTCTTCTTATCCGTAAGAAGCTTCTCAATGTTATCTCCAACCTTGCAGGATTCGCGGAAGAATATAAGGATCTTCCCACCCTTGCATTTACTCATTTCCAGCCTGCTCAGCCCACTACCGTAGGTAAGAGAGCAACACTCTGGCTCAATGAGTTCATGATCGACCTTGAAGATCTTGATTATGTACTCGGATCTCTCAAGCTTCTCGGTTCAAAGGGTACCACCGGAACCCAGGCTTCTTTCAAGGAGCTTTTTAACGGAGATGACGAGACCATCGACAAGATCGATCCCATGATCGCTAAAAAGATGGGATTTGATGATGTTTATCCCGTATCCGGACAGACTTATTCACGTAAAGTCGATACAAGAGTTATCAATGTTCTTGCGGGAATCGCGGCATCCGCTCATAAGATGAGCAACGACATCAGACTTCTCCAGCACTTAAAGCAGGTTGAGGAGCCTTTCGAAAAGAGCCAGATCGGATCCTCTGCAATGGCTTATAAGAGAAATCCCATGAGAAGCGAGAGAATCGCATCTCTTTCAAGATATGTAATGGTGGATGCTCTTAACCCTGCCATCACCTCAAGTGTTCAGTGGTTTGAGAGAACTCTCGATGACTCCGCCAACAAAAGACTTTCCGTTCCCGAAGGCTTCCTTGCTACGGACGGAATCCTTGATCTTTGCATGAACATCACCGCTCCCGGCGGAATGAAGGTTTATCCCAAGGTTATCGAGAAGCAGTTCATGGCCGAGATTCCTTTCATGGCTACCGAGAATATCATGATGGATGCGGTTAAGAACGGCGGAAACAGACAGGAACTTCACGAGAAGATCAGAACCCTCTCCATGGAAGCAGGAAAGCATGTTAAGGAAGAGGGAAGAGATAACGATCTTCTGGAGATGATCGCAGCAGATCCCGATTTCGGAATGAACCTGGAAGATCTTAAGAAGACCCTTAAGCCCGAGAATTACGTGGGACGTGCTCCCAGACAGGTAGAGGTTTATCTCAGAGATGTTGTTAAACCCGTACTTAAGGCTAATGCAGAGGCTCTCGGACTCGAAGCGGAGATCAATGTTTGATTTAGTACTTTACTAAATGAAAGTGCTGTCTTATAATACATAAGGTTTGTAAACAAGCTGTTTAAGAAAGGCGGAAATGTAAATGGTCACAGCGATCGTAGGCGCTAACTGGGGTGATGAAGGAAAGGGCAAGATGACCGATATGCTTGCTCAGGATTCCGATATTATCATCAGATTTCAGGGCGGAGCAAATGCAGGACACACCATAGTAAATAACTACGGTAAGTTCGCACTCCATACGCTTCCTTCGGGAGTGTTCTATTCACATACTACTTCTATCATAGGTAACGGTGTTGCGCTCAATATCCCCCTTCTGGTGGGTGAGATCAACGGTCTTGTGGAGAAGGGAGTACCCAAGCCCCACATTCTCGTATCCGACCGTGCACAGGTTGTAATGCCTTACCACATTCTTTTCGATGAATATGAAGAGGAGAGACTTGCAGGAAAGTCATTCGGTTCCACCAAGTCGGGAATCGCTCCTTTCTATTCCGATAAATATGCAAAGATCGGCTTCCAGGTAAGTGAGCTTTTCGATGATGAGCTTCTTGAGGAGAAGGTACCCAGAGTACTTGTTCAGAAGAATGTTCTCTTAAGAGAGCTTTATCACAAGCCCGAGATCAAGCCTGAAGATGTTCTTAAGACTCTCAGAGAGTACAGAGATCTTATCGCTCCTTACGTATGCGATGTTTCTCTTTTCCTTGATGAAGCACTTAAGGCCGGCAAGAAGATCCTTCTTGAGGGCCAGCTCGGAACCATGAAGGATCCCGATCACGGAATCTATCCCATGGTTACCTCTTCATCAACACTTGCTTCTTACGGTGCCATCGGTGCGGGAATTCCTCCCTATGAGATCAAGAGGATCGTTACCGTATGTAAGGCTTATTCATCAGCTGTAGGCGCAGGCGCATTTGTATCGGAGATCTTCGGCGATGAGGCTGAGGAGCTCAGAAAGCACGGCGGAGACGGCGGAGAGTACGGAGCTACCACCGGACGCCCCAGAAGAGTAGGCTGGTTTGACTGTGTAGCTTCCAAGTACGGATGCAGACTTCAGGGAACCACCGATGTTGCATTCACCGTTCTGGATATCCTCAAGTATCTCGATGAGATTCCGGTATGTGTAGCTTATGAGCTTGACGGCAAGGAGATCAAGGATTTCCCCGTTACCTCCAAGCTCGAAAAGTGCAAGCCCGTTCTTAAGACTTTCAAGGGCTGGAAGACCGATATCAGAGGAATCAAGAATTACGAGGATCTTCCCAAAGAGTGCCGTGACTATGTAGAGTTCATTGAAAAAGAAATCGGATATCCCATCACCATGATATCCAACGGGCCTTCAAGGGACGACATCATCTACCGTACGTCACCTCTTTCAAAGTAAATAACAGACAATGGGGTCAGGGCGCTAAGGCAACCTTGACCCTTTTTTTAGGAGTTTTAAATGATCAAAAATATAGTATTCGACATAGGAAATGTGCTGACTGATTTCAGATACAGAGGATTCCTCTTGGATAAAGGTCTGGACACAGCTATGGCTGAACGCGTTGAGAGATGTACGGTGGAGACAACCTATTGGCACGAATTTGACAGATGCGCCATCAGCTATGATGAAGTGGTTGAGAATTTTGTCTCTCTCGATCCCGAGATAGGGGACCTTCTCAGATCCATCTTTACGGACCTTAAAGGCATGGTGACCGGAAGGGATTACGCCATTCCCTGGATAGAGCGGATCAGATCTTCGGGATATAAGGTATATTACCTCTCCAATTTTTCCGAGAAGGCGTATATCGACTGCAGGGATGCTCTTGAATTTGATAAGCACTGCGACGGAGGTATTTACAGCTTTACGGAAAAACTGGTCAAACCGGATCCAGCTTTCTATAATCTGCTCCTCGACAGATACGGTCTTAAGGCATCGGAGTGCATTTTCTTTGACGACACGGAGAGAAATGTCACCGCAGCGATAGAGTGCGGATTTAATTCATTCATTTTTACGAATCCCGATAAGGCAAACGAGGATATGAGAAGTCTGGGAGTTACGATCTGAGTATAAATATTCCCGAGTTGTCACTCGGGAACGGTTTTGTCACAGCAGTTTTTTATGGCTTGTGGTATACTGATTACTTGGAAACGGACTGATCTTCGGAGTTCTCCTCCGCTATGGAGTCATTCCCCTGATCAAGAAGTTCTTCACCCTCTACTTTGGGAACCGAAGCAATGGTTCTTTTGCCGGTTATCTGAGAGTAGACCCAGATGTATGCGTAGGCAACTATAGGTACGATGACGGTGGCGAAAAGACACATTGCAAAAAGCTTAGCGCCGTTACCGGGCCAGACTATAGCCACAACCAGCGTCATCACATATATCATTACCAAAAAGATGATCACTAAGATCGCACATATTCTTTTGGGTGTCCATTTGTTATTGTCCATGACTGCTCCTTGTTTTTGGTTTTTGTACGTTTGACCTTAGTATCATACTATTAACACAGACTGACAACAACACTTTTCTGTTATGTGAAAAGGAGCCGTATATGTCCGATACAATCCTTGAATATCTCGAAAAATTCGGAAATAAAACATTCAAACGTCTTCCTTTCGGAGAAGTGGACGCTCTTATTCTTTCCCAGTTTTCATATCTGAAATTTGACGGCATCGTACCGGGACCGGACGATGTTGATTCGTTTGTAACTCTTTCGGATATAAAGGCTCATCCGAGATTTAACGATCTTTTTACGGATAAGAGGTATGAAAAGCCCAACAGAAAGCTTTTCAGACTCATGGAAGAGAGTGTAAGGTTCGGGGGACTGAAGCTGGATTATTACGTAAATATCATTGGAGAGGAACGCGAGATCCAGTTTTCCGCAGTTACTTTCAGATTTCCCGAGGGAATAGATTACGTAGCCTTCAGGGGAACCGATGAGAATATGGTCGGCTGGAAGGAAGATGCGAACCTTTCCATAATGGAAGAAATCCCCGGTGAAAAAGAAGCCGTAAAATACCTTAAGGATGTGGCTAAGGTTCTCGATGGGGATTTTTATGTGGGCGGTCATTCGAAAGGCGGACTAAACGCCATTTATGCTTCATCCGCCGCTCCCGCATCAATAAAAAAGCGTATAATAGGCATATACAGTTTTGACGGTCCCGCCATCAGGGAAGATGTACGCAGCAAGGTTGACTATACGGGAGTCAGGGACAAATATCACAAATTTGTTCCAAAGAGCTCTCTTATCGGGATGATATTTGAGACGGATGACATTTATACCGTTGTCAAAAACAAATCCGCAGGAATCCTTCAGCATGATCCTTACACCTGGGTTGTTAAGGATATAGACCTTTGGTATGAGGATTCACTGAGTAAGAGCGCGGAGATAGTCAAGACCGCAATGGCGAACTGGCTGAAAGATCTGGATAAGAATGACAGGACCAGATTCATAGATTGCATATTTGAGGTGGCCGATGCCTGTCAGGATAACGATCTTGTATCCATCTATCTGAATCCCGTTAAGAGCATACGTCAGATGCTCGACGGATATGACAGAATGGATGAGGGCGAGAGGCAGTTCCTGAAGGAAGTCATGAACGGCCTCATCAAAAATACCGGCGGACTTGCCAAGGATGAAGTCCAAAGCGGCTGGGGAGAATTTACCGAATCGGTGGATAAATGGATCGTAATGGTACAGGGTGTCATCGAAGAAAAACAGGCTTCGAAAAAGAAGACAGCCGTTAAAAAGGGAGTTAGAAAGAAACTTCCGGATAAGAAAAAAACGAAAGGGTAAAGAGTATGGAGCATATAGCTGAAGAGTTAATGGAACAGCTCGAGACAGCGGATGCGTTTTCTTTTACCGTGTCGGGATACACGATAAACATTGCCGAGTCCGTGGTCGTAAGCTGGATAGTGATAGGCATAGTTCTGGTGCTCTGTCTGATACTTACAACGGGGCTGAAGATAGATCACATCTCCAGAAGACAGGCTCTTGCGGAGTGGCTTGTGGAGAAGGGCGAAGGCCTTATCGAGAGCATGGTCGGTGAAGAGGGCAAAGAATACATTCCTTATCTGCTGACGGTTCTTGTATTCATCGGTCTGTCCAATACCATAGGACTTATCGGAATGAAACCGCCCACAAAGGATCTGAACGTAACCGCGGCACTTGCCATAATGAGCATCATCATCGTGCAGGTGGCCGCCATCCGTAAGAAACGTATCGGGGGATGGCTCAAGGGATTTACACATCCCGTCGCGATAGTTACCCCCATTAACATACTGGAGCTTGGTATCAAACCCTTGTCTTTGTGTATGCGACTTTTCGGTAATGTAGTGGGAGCCTTTGTAATAATGGAACTTCTCAAAACAGTGGTTCCGCTTCTGGTACCCGCCGTCTTTTCACTTTATTTTGATATATTCGACGGATTATTACAGGCTTATGTATTTGTATTTTTGACATCAATGTATATCAAGGAAGCTCTGGAATAAGGAGCAAAAAAACAGCTGACTTTTAGGAGGAAACAAAATGGTAGCACTTGGAGCAAGTATTGCGGCACTCGGATGTATAGGAGCAGGCGTAAGCCTCGGATTGGCAACCGGAAAGGCATGTGATGCATGTGCGCGTCAGCCCGAAGCGGATTCCAAGATAATGAAGCTTCTCATTCTCGGAGGAGCGCTTGCGGAGGCAACCGCGATCTATTCTTTCGTTATCGGAATACTTATCATTCTTTTCATGGGCGGCGCATCATAACTGAAAACTTCGAGGTGAAAAATGCTCAGATTTGATATCAATTTCGTATTTACGATAATAAATGTCCTGATTCTTTTTGCAGTCGTTAAGATCTTTCTGATCGGACGCGTGCATAAGATTCTTGATGCCAGAAAAGCTCAGGTTGACGAGCAGTTTTCCGAAGCTGAAAAGAAGCTTGAGGAAGCCGACAAGACCAGACAGGAGTATGAGGATTCCATCAAGGGTATCGAGGAAGAAAAAGAACGCCGCTTTACCGAGGCGAGAAACCAGGCAAAGAGCGAGTATGACCGTCTGATGGAGCAGGCTAAGAAAGAATCCGACAAGATCCTTGCAACGGCTCGTAAAGAAGCGGAAGAAGAGAGGCAGATAAGACTCAGACGTGCCAATCAGGAGATCACCGATATGGTAGCCAAGGCTGCCGAGAGGATCGTTACTGCCGATCAGAGCGAAGAGATGGATAAGCAGCTCTATGACAGATTCCTTGAGCAGGCGAAATAAGGGGGAGCAGGTCAATGAGTAAAAAAGCCGCATTCAAAGTGGTTTTATATTATGTCACGCCTCCTACCGCAGAGCAGCTTCAGGGCATCTGGAATTTTGTGCTGGGTAAATATGTTACCGAGGACAGAAAAGCGGAAGACATTGAGTTTTCCGTAGAAGAAGATGCTTCACTTGGCGGCGGCTTCATTCTCAAATGCGAGAATGAGGTTTACAACTGGAGTACAAGAGGAAGACTCGGACAGTTTAACGAAAAGCTTCAGAGCATCCGCAGAAAAGTGGGCGCAGATGAAGATGTCGTTTCTTTGCTCAAAACAACCGTAGATGAATTCAAGATCTCAAAGAGATTCAGAAGATCCGGATATGTAACAAGCGCAGGAGACGGAATCGCAAGAGTCAAGGGGCTTGAAAGAGCAGAGTACGGCGAGATACTTATCTTTGCCAGCGGTCTTAAGGGAATGGTACAGGATATCCGCAGGGATGACTGCGGCGTTATCCTCTTTGGCAAGGATGATGAGATAAGAGTATGGGACGAGGTTGCAAGAACCGGTATGAGAGCGGGTATCCCCGTAGGCGACGGTTTGCTCGGAAGAGTACTCAATTCGCTTGGTGAGCCCATAGACGGCGGAAGAGATTTTGATTCGGAAGGTTTCAGACCCATCGAATCTCCCGCACCTTCAATTACCGCAAGACAGCCCGTAGATACTCCTCTCGAGACGGGAATCCTTTCCATCGATTCCATGTTTCCCATAGGACGCGGACAGAGAGAACTTATCATCGGTGACAGACAGACCGGTAAGACTTCAATCGCCATAGATACCATCATCAACCAGAAGGGCAAGGGCGTGAAGTGTGTTTACGTTGCCATCGGACAGAAGGCTTCAACCATAGCACGTCTTGTAAACAGACTTAAGGAAGCCGGCGCCATGGAGTATACGGTTGTTATATCATCCACCGCATCCGATCCTGCACCTCTTCAGTATATTGCTCCTTATTCCGGAACATCCATTGCCGAGTTTTTTATGAACAAGGGCGAGGATGTACTGATAGTATATGACGATCTTTCCAAGCATGCTGTGGCGTACAGAGCGCTTTCACTGCTCCTTGAAAGAAGCCCCGGACGTGAGGCATATCCCGGCGATGTATTCTATCTTCATTCAAGACTTCTTGAAAGAAGTGCTAGATTGTCCGATGAACTCGGAGGCGGTTCCATAACCGCACTCCCCATCATCGAAACTCAGGCGGGAGATGTTTCCGCATACATCCCTACCAACGTAATATCCATCACCGACGGACAGATCTATCTGGAGAGCGAACTGTTCTTCCTGGGATTCAGACCTGCCGTAAATGTTGGACTATCCGTATCCCGTGTAGGCGGTGCAGCACAGACTAAGGCTATGAAGAAAGCCGCAGGATCAGTCAGAATAGATCTTGCCCAGTACAGGGAAATGGAGGTCTTTACTCAGTTTTCATCCGATCTTGACGATGCTACGAAAAACCAGCTCCGTCACGGAAGGATACTTATGGAACTGTTAAAGCAGCCTCTTGGTCATCCCAGATCCATGGCAGACCAGGTAATACTTCTTACCGTCGTAAACTCAGGTGCTATCGATTCTGTTCCCGTAGAGATGGCAAGGGAATTTACCGACAGACTGCTTGCCAAGGTTCATGAAGAACAGCAGGCAACGGTTCAGGATATAGAAACTCTCGGAGTGCTTAACGATGACGAGAAATATTTCCTCGTTGATCTTGCGGAAAATGAACTTCGCGATTTTATGAGCATAAAGGAATGATATGGCCGGATTAAGAGAGATATCGGGACGCATCAAAAGTGTCCGCGATACCATGAAAATCACAAATGCCATGTATATGATCTCCTCGACCAAGCTGCGTAAAGCCAAGAAGGACGCGGAGCTTAATAATCCTTACTTTGAAGCGATGCAGGAGATGCTCCTTGGCATCATGAACACTTCGGATCATCTGGATCACAAATACACCGACAGAAGACCGGAGAAAAAGGGTAAGGACAGAACACATGCGGTTATAGTCATCACGGCGGATAAGGGACTTGCGGGTGCTTATAATCACAACGTGGTAAAGCTTACGGAGGAGAAATTTTTCGGCAAGGAAGAGCATACGGTTCTTTATGTTGTGGGTGAAGCAGGCAGGACTTATTTTGCCAGTAAGAAAGTCCATCTGGAAGGGCAGTTTAAATACACCGCACAGAATCCCACGCTTCACAGAGCCAGAGTCATATGCGACAAGATGCTCGAGGAATTCAATTCCGGAAGAGTTGATGATGTATCCATTGTATATACCGGAATGAAGGATCAGCTTACAAGCGAAGCAAGAGTAATGCATCTGCTTCCTTTGGTTCACGAAGAGGTGGACGGAAGACTTGCGGTTGAAGAATCCTATGATGACGATCTTAAGTTCCATCCTTCCGCGGAAGAGGTTATGAACATCATAGTTCCCGATGTTCTTACCGGATACATATACAGTGCGCTGGTTGATTCTTTTTGCAGCGAGCAGAATGACCGTATGCTGGCGATGGATGCCGCAGACAGAAATGCGGGAGAGATGATCAGGACGCTTTCCATCGATTATAACCGTGAAAGACAGGCCATGATCACACAGGAAATAACTGAGGTTGCATCCGGGGCAAGAGCACAGAAGAGAGCCAAAGCCCGGAGGGGAAACTGATATATGAAAAATATAACCAATAACGGAACAGGAACGATAGTCCAGGTAATGGGCCCCGTAGTAGATGTTGAGTTCGCACCCGAGGTAAAACCTTTTATCAGAGATGCGCTCACCGTCGAAGTTGAAGGTGAGACCAGAGTCATGGAGGTAGCTCAGCTCCTCGATGATAAGACGGTAAGATGCATTATGCTCTCACCTTCGGAGGGACTTTCCAAGCACATGGAAGTAGTCGAGACGGGAGAGCCCATCAAGGTGCCCGTGGGAGAGATGACTCTCGGAAGACTTTTTAACGTGCTGGGAAATACTCTCGATGACAAAGGACCTCTTGAAAATGCGGAGAGATGGTCCATTCACAGAGCGGCTCCTTCCTTTGAACATCAGTCTCCCGTAGTTGAGATACTTGAGACGGGCATCAAGGTTATCGATCTTCTGGCGCCTTATTCCAAGGGCGGTAAGGTCGGACTGTTCGGGGGAGCAGGCGTAGGTAAGACTGTCCTTATACAGGAGCTTATCACCAACGTTGCTCAGGAGCATGGCGGCTATTCTATTTTCACCGGTGTCGGTGAGAGATCCAGAGAAGGTAACGATCTTTGGAGAGAGATGGCGGAATCCGGAGTTTTGGGACGAACCGCTCTGGTATTCGGTCAGATGAATGAGCCTCCCGGGGCGAGAATGAGAGTTGCTCAGACCGGACTTACCATGGCTGAGTATTTCAGAGATGTAAAGCGTAAGGACGTTCTCCTTTTCATAGATAATATATTCAGATTCGTACAGGCAGGTTCAGAGGTTTCGGCACTTCTGGGAAGAATGCCTTCTGCAGTAGGCTACCAGCCCACACTCGCTACCGAACTTGGCGAGCTTCAGGAAAGGATCGCCTCCACAAGAGACGGAAGTATTACTTCGGTCCAGGCTGTATATGTACCTGCGGACGATCTTACCGATCCCGCACCCGCAACAACCTTCGCACATCTGGATGCTACAACGGTTCTTTCCAGAAAGATTGTTGAACAGGGTATTTATCCTGCGGTTGACCCTCTTGAATCAACTTCGAGAATACTCGAAGCAGACATAGTGGGTGAGGATCATTACCGTACGGCCAGAAAAGTGCAGGCAACGCTCCAGAATTATAAAGAGCTTCAGGATATCATCGCGATCCTGGGTATGGATGAGCTTTCCGAAGATGATAAGCTCACCGTTTACAGAGCACGTAAGATACAGAAATTCCTGTCACAGCCTTTCCACGTTGCGGAGAATTTCACGGGAGTAAAGGGTGTGTATGTACCGCTTCCGGAGACGATAAAGGGATTTAAGGCTATTCTTTCGGGTGAGATGGATGATTATCCCGAAAATGCATTTTTCAATGTAGGAACCATCGAAGACGTTATCAAGAAGGCAGAGACACTTTGATATGAGTGAAGTTTTTCAGCTGAAAATCTTAGCCAGTGACAAGACCTTTTATGAGGGTCCGGTGATCAGCATGACGATCCCTGCTTTTGACGGCTCGTATCAGATCATGGCCCATCATGAGCCTGTGGTGATGGCTCTTAAAGAGGGGGTCATACGTCTCAGGTACGAGGACGAAGAGGGCAAGGAGGCTGTGATAACCGGAATAAACGGTCTTGGGCTTGTAAATATCACCAGGGATGGGGTTACCGTGTTGGTGGACTCCATCGAAGCTCCCGAGGATATCGACAGGGCAAGAGCGGAGAAAGCCCTCAAAAGGGCCATGGAACAGCTCCGTCAGGACCAGAGTATCCAGGAATACGAGATGAGCAGGGCTTCCATGGCAAGGGCAATGCTCAGGCTCTCCAATTCAGGAAACCCCAATGACGGATTCGGAGATAAATAAGGACTATCTGAAAACGCGAAAATTTGGTAAAATAAAGTGTTGTTTGGTTTGCACTATGTCAGTGACTGATAAGGAGCTACATTATGGCACTTCGTAAAAATGAGTCGATCGAAGATTACCTTGAGTGCATACTGATGCTGAGCGAGAAAAAGCCGGTTGTCAGAAGCGTCGATATTGCCAATGAGATGGGATTCAAGAAATCCTCCGTCTCCGTTGCAATGAAGAACCTCAGGGAAAAAGAGCACATTGTTGTTTCCGACGAGGGATATATCACTCTTACCGAATCCGGTAAAGAGATAGCAACAAGGATCTACGAAAGGCATTCACTTTTGACAGAGTGGTTTGTTAATATCGGTATCAACCCCGAAACCGCTGCGGATGATGCCTGCAAAGTTGAGCATGATATTTCTCAGGAAAGCTTTGATGCTATCAAAAAGTATGTGATGAATTGCCGCAAGAACTGTAAGGCTTGCGAATATTATAAAAGGAGTTATTCCAAGTGAAGATCGCTGCTATTATTTTGTTTGTGATCATGTATGTATGCATGATTGCTTTTCCCAAGAGAAGACCTGTATTTGCGCTTTCAACCGCCGCAATCTATATACTCATTTCGCTCCTTCCCATGGCGGATGTTTCAATCCTTAAACTATCGGATCTTCCGAATGCCATTGACTGGAACGTAATAATGATGATCACCGGAACAATGCTGATCGTCGATTACTTCATCGAATCCAAAATGCCCAATGTCATTGCCGAGGCTCTTCTGAGAGTTGCTCCGAATGTGCTTTGGGTTACTGTTTTGATGTCGCTGTTTTCCGGCATCATTTCTGCGTTTATAGACAATGTTGCAACGGTTCTTATGGTAGCTCCCGTAGCTATCGTAATCTGTAAGAAGCTTAAGATATCACCCGTTGGAATGGTAATCTGTATCGCTGTTTCATCAAACCTTCAGGGTGCGGCCACTCTTGTGGGAGATACGACATCCATAATGCTCGCGGGTGCGGCTTCCATGAACTTTGCCGACTTCTTTGTAATGAACGGAAAAGCCGGAATGTTTTTTGCTACCGAACTTGGAGCGCTCTTTACCGTTCCCATCATGATGATCATGTTCAGAAAGGAAAAAGAGCCTGTTACCTCTAATGAGAGAACCAAGGTAAAGGATTATTTCCCTACCGTAATGATGATCTCATACGTTCTTGCACTGATCATCGCTTCCTTTATTCCGAATACTCCGGACTGCATCAACGGTTATATCTGTCTTACCGGTGCGGTCATCACCGTAGTGGTTGAACTCCTTATCCATAAAGATACCAAGGGGCTTAAGCATTCGTTTAAAAATCTCGATGTAGATATGATCCTTCTCCTTATCGGTCTCTTTTCCGTTATCGGAGGTATCACCAATGTGGGAGTTATCGGAGATCTTGCGGGACTCATCGCATCAGCCGGAGGAAATAACAAGTTCCTGCTTTATACCATCGTAGTATGGGGATCTGTTGCAATCTCTGCGTTTATCGATAATATCCCTTATGTAGCTACCATGCTTCCCATTCTGGGCGGCGTCGCAAAGACTTTGGGCATTGAACCTTACTTCCTTTATTTCGGATTGCTGGTAGGTGCGACTCTCGGCGGAAACCTTACTCCCATCGGAGCTTCTGCCAATATTGCAGGTGTTGGTATGCTGAGAAAAGAGGGATACGAGGTATCCTTCGGAGACTTCATGAAGATCGGTGTTCCCTTTACCCTTACCGCGGTAATGACGGGTTACCTCTTCGTGTGGTTCATATGGGCTTGACAATAAGGTTATAATACTATTCTACACATCTAGACAGGAGATCTTTGAAAATGAGTTCCGGAAATACAGCTTCAGAAATAAACCGCAGGCGTACGTTTGCCATTATATCCCACCCGGATGCAGGTAAAACGACCCTTACCGAAAAATTCTTATTATACGGCGGAGCCATAAATCTTGCGGGTTCCGTTAAAGGAAAGGCGACTGCAAGACATGCGGTTTCCGACTGGATGGAGATTGAAAAGCAGCGTGGTATTTCCGTAACATCATCCGTTCTTCAGTTCGAATATGACGGTTACTGCATCAACATTCTCGAGACCCCGGGTCACCAGGATTTCTCCGAGGATACTTACAGAACCCTGATGGCTGCTGATTCCGCAGTCATGGTCATAGACGGATCAAAGGGCGTTGAGGCTCAGACCAGAAAACTTTTCAAGGTCTGCGTAATGCGCCATATCCCTATTTTCACATTTATAAATAAGCTGGACCGCGATGCCATGGATACCTTCGATCTTCTCGATGATATCGAAAAAGAGCTGGGCATTGCCACCTGTCCCATTAACTGGCCCATCGGTTCCGGTAAAGGATTCCAGGGTGTTTACGACAGGGAGTCCCAGACTGTCATCACTTATTCCGATACCGAAAAGGGTACCAAGGAAGGTGTATCCGAAGTTGTTTCCGTATCCGATGAATCCGCTATGAGAAATCTCATCGGTGACGATGCTGCGGATAAGCTTCTCGGAGAGATGGAACTTCTTGACGGAGCAGGCGCTGATTTTGACCTTGATGCCGTAAGAGCGGGAGAACTTACTCCGGTATGCTTCGGTTCCGCACTTACCAATTTCGGTGTTGAGATCTTCCTTAAGCATTTCCTGGACATGACCACATCACCTCTTCCAAGAGAGGCTTCAAACGCGGCAGGAGAGAGGATCACCATCAATCCCCTTGAGGATGATTTCTCTGCATTCGTATTCAAGATCCAGGCTAATATGAACAAGGCTCACAGAGACAGAGTCGCATTCATGAGAATAGTATCCGGAAGATTTGATGCGGATAAGGAAGTAAAGCATCTTGCAACCGGCAAGACCATGAGACTTTCACAGCCCCAGCAGATAATGGCGGATGAAAGAAAGATCCTTTCCGAGGCTTACGGCGGAGATATCATAGGTGTGTTCGATCCCGGAATCTTTTCCATCGGAGATACCGTATGCGCTCCTTCCATGAACGTTAAATTTGACGGTATCCCCACCTTCGCACCCGAACATTTCTGCAGGGTACACCTTATGGATACCATGAAGAGAAAGCAGTTTGTAAAGGGTGCGACCCAGATTGCACAGGAAGGCGCGATCCAGATATTCACCGAGCTTTCGGGAACCATGGAAGACGCTATAGTCGGTGTTGTAGGTGTGCTCCAGTTCGATGTATTCAAATATCGTATGGAAAATGAGTACAATGTCGAGGTAAGAATGGATTCGCTTCCATACGAGCATATCCGCTGGATCGTAAATCCCGGAGAGTTCGATCTTGACCGCCTGAGCGGAACCTCGGACATGAAGAAAGTCCGCGATATGAAGGGAAATCCTTTGCTTCTGTTCGTTAACGAGTGGAGCGCCCAGATGACGGTTGATAGAAACAAGGGACTCGAGCTTGCCGATTTTTCAAAGAATTAGAAAAAAAGCCCGAAATATGGTAAAATATTAAGGTCTATTCAGACCTAAGGTTTGTTTTTCGAAAGGAGACCTAAAATGGCTGCTGTTAAAGAAAAGAAGGTCAAAGCACCCAAGAATACCACTGAGAAGTCCGGAATCTCCATCGGAACTTCAGAAAATAACGGTCACGTATTTATAGCAGATGCCGTAGTTGCCGAAATCGCTGCCCTTGCCGCAAGTGAGATCGAAGGCGTTGAAGGCATTGCCGAGAAGTCTAAGAATAAGTCACTTATCAAGGCTGACATTGCGGGAACCAATGTTAAGATATCCATGATCATCTCAACAAGATTCGGATATCCCATCCCTGCAACATGCCAGGCCGTTCAGTCCAGAGTAAAGCAGTCCGTCGAGAATATGACTGGACTTACCTGCACTGACGTAAATATCAGAGTAAGCGGAGTAGAGATCTGACGTGGATATTACCGATAAAAAAAACATGACTAGACATATGTTGCGGGACAAGGTCTTCGGACTTGTGTTCCGCATTGAATTTTATCCTGAAAACGAGCTTGAAGAGCAGGTAAAATTCTTCGAAGAGTACGCGGGAGAGGAGGAATATCTTCCCGAGGATCTCGAATACATCACCGGAAAATTCAAGGCTGTTAAGGATAAACTTACGGAGATAGATCAGGCGATAGATAAATGTGCCGTCGGCTGGACAAGAAGCCGTATGGGCAAGTGTGAACTTGCGGCACTGAGACTGGGCATATATGAGATGCTCTATGATGATGATATACCTGAAGGCGTTGCAATGGATGAAGCCGTTGAAATAGCCAAGACATACGGGGATAACACCTCCGGAGCATTTGTAAATGCCATCCTTACCAAGGTCAGGGAAAATTCTTAATGGCATTTAAAGTATCGGAACTGGTTCAGAATCTGAATAATGCCATCAGACTGAGCAACTCTTTGAGCAAAGTAGAGATCGAAGGCGAGATAACCGGTTATCACGGTCCGAACCGAAGCGGTCACATCTATTTTGATCTTAAGGATGATAAAGCAATAATCAAGTGCATGATGTTTGCAAGCAAATGCACTTATGAGTATAAACAGATCATCCGCGAAGGAGCCGAGGTCGTCTTATACGGGAGCCTGAATTACCACCAGCAGTTCGGGCTTTCTTTTGTGTTTGAGAGAATAGATGACGGCGGCGAAGGAGCAAGGATGAGGGCTCTCGAGGAACTGAGGCGTGAGCTTGAAGAACTCGGGATGTTTGACGAGATGTATAAAAAGCCCATTCCGAGATTTCCGAAAACCATAGGTCTTATCACTGCTTTATCGGGAGCGGCAATAAGCGATGTCGTAACCAATGCGCGCAAGAATAATCCTTATGTGCAGATAGTCGTGGCTCCGGCGCTTATGGAAGGAGACGGAGCTGTCAGGGAAGTAGTCCGTGCCATAAAACTAATGGATAAATTCGGGCCCGACGTAATACTCCTTACAAGAGGCGGAGGCTCCAAGGACAGTCTTTGGACATTTAACGAAAGAGAAGTGGCACAGGCGGTCTTTGACTGCGAAACCCCCATCGTATCCGCCATAGGTCATGACAGGGACCATTCTCTTACCGATGATATAGCGGATCATCATGAATCGACTCCTACTGGTGCGGCGCTGTTTCTTACAGGCGAAGTCAGAGATCTTCTGGGATACCTGGATGAGGCACCTGATGTTTTATTTTCACTGATGAATTCCCATATCAAGGACTGCAGGGTCAGAGTAAGGGAATTAACGGCGCAGGTAAAATATAATTCGCCCGGGAGCAAACTCGACAGGCGCAAAAAAGAACTTGAAAAGTACGGTGTTACTTTGAAGAGCCTTATGGATTCCAAGCTGTCTGCGGATAAGGCAAGGCTTGATAAGACGAAAGACAAGCTTCCTGCATTTATGGACAGATCCCTTAAAAAGGCTCATTACAGGAAGGATCTGTATGTTGGAAAGCTCGAGGGTTTATCACCGGTATCCAGATTAAAGAGCGGTTTTTCCTATGTCTCGGATGCGGATGGTAAAAATATCAGATCCGTTTCTCAGATCAAAACCGGTGATGAGATAAAGATCAGGGTAACCGACGGAGAGATCACTTCAACGGCCATCTCCGCGGTCAGATTATCGGAGGAATAAAATGGCAGCAAAAGCTGATAAGGATATTGCAAACGAAAACACTCTTGAAGAAAATTTCGAACTTCTCGGAGAAGTTACGGAGAAGCTGCAATCGGACGATCTTCCTCTTGAAGAGGCATTCGAAAATTACAAAAAGGGTATGGATCTGATCAAAAAATGTTCCGACCAGATCGATAAGGTTGAGAAGGAAGTACTGAAGCTCAATGAAGATCTGAGTCTGGAAAAAATCTGAGGGGAAAAAGTGGACAGAAAAGAATTCGTATCTGAATTAAAGCGTCAGACAGAGATTGCGGAAGGGGTTGTGATGAAATATCTTCCGGATCCGGAAGATAAGTTTCAGAAATCCGTTATAGAGGCAATGAACTATTCCGTAACGGTTGGAGGAAAGAGATTAAGACCTCTTCTCATGCAGGAGACATATCGCATGTTCAGGGGTCAGGATGAGATCATAGAGCCTTTCATGGCAGCTATCGAGATGATCCATACATATTCTCTGGTGCATGATGATCTTCCCGCCATGGATAATGATACACTCCGCAGAGGCCATGACACTACCTGGAAAAAATACGGAGAAGCGATGGCTATCCTGGCGGGTGACGGCCTTCTCAATTACGCCTATGAAACCGCATTAAAGAGTTTCGATCTTATCGAAAAAGAAGGCGCAATGTATGAGGCAGGGCCGGAGACCATATCATCCAGATATCAATCCTGTGCCAAGGCGATGAACATTCTTACCGGAAAGGCAGGAATATTCGGAATGGTCGGAGGACAGTGTCTTGATGTTGAGGCCGAGAAGAATGATCTGGATCTTACCGAAGAACAGCTTCTTTTCATACATGAGCACAAGACAGCAGCTTTGATACAGGCAAGCTTCATGATAGGCGGAGCGCTTGCAGGTGCGGGCAAGAGACAGATAGAAAGACTTGAAAAGATCGGATATAACATCGGTGTTGCTTTCCAGATCAGAGACGATTGCCTGGATGTTTACGGCGATACCGAGACTCTTGGCAAGAATGTAGGATCCGATGAAAAAGACGGCAAGAAAACCTACGTGACCCTTCACGGACTTGAACAGTCCGAAGAGGATGAGAAGAGGATGACCGAAGAGGCTTTGGAACTGCTCAAAGGCTTACCCGGAAAACATGAATTTATGGAGGAGCTTCTTTTATCGCTCCTTGGAAGACGAAATTAGAAATGATCCTTGATTCGATAAATAAAACAGGCGACATCAAAAATGTCCCTTATGACAAGATGGGTGAACTTGCATCCGAGATCAGAGAATTTTTGATCGACAAGGTCAGTAAGACCGGCGGTCATCTCGGAGCAAATCTTGGTGTTGTTGAACTTACCATGGCTCTTCATCTGGAACTTGATCTTCCCAAGGATAAGATCATCTGGGATGTGGGACACCAGTCTTATACCCACAAGATACTTACGGGAAGAAAAGACGGTTTTGACCGTTTGCGCAAGTACGGAGGAATGAGCGGATTTCCCAAGGCATCCGAAAGCGACTGCGACTGCTTTGATACGGGACACAGCTCCACTTCTATTTCCGCCGGACTGGGTATGGTATGCGCCCGAGATATGAGAGGAAGCGATGAGACCATCGTTTCTGTTATTGGTGACGGATCACTTACCGGCGGAATGGCATATGAAGCTCTTAACAATGCCGGAAGACTTGATTCGAATTTCATCATCATTCTCAATGACAACAACATGTCCATATCCGAGAATGTTGGCGGTGTTCCCAAGTATCTTAATTCCATCAGAACCTCAACAGGATATTTGGGACTGAAGGAAAGCGTTTATAACAAGATCAAAGATAAGCCCTACGGAGATAACATAGTAGGTAAGATAAGAAGAGCCAAGAACAGCTTCAAATCTCTCATGGTTCCCGCGGGAATGATGTTTGAGGAAATGGGCGTAGTTTATCTGGGACCGATAGACGGACATAATATCTATGCCTTAAGAACTGCCATAACCGAAGCAAAACGTTTTAAGAGAGCGGTTCTCATCCATGTCATCACCAAGAAGGGTAACGGTTTTGAACCTGCCATAAAGCATCCTGCAAGATTTCATGGAACCGAGCCTTTTGACGTGACTAACGGTGTTCCTTTAAATCACAGGACTGTTGCCGGCTGGACCGATATCTTTTCAACCGTAATGTGCAAACTTGGTGAGAGGGATGATAAGGTTGTAGCCATAACCGCTGCAATGGCTGAAGGCTGCGGGCTTAAAAGATTTCGCAATAAATTTCCCGACAGACTTTTTGACGTGGGAATTGCCGAACAGCATGCGGTCACTTTTGCCGCTGGCCTTGCAAGGGGCGGTTTCAGGCCCATAGTTGCGGTTTATTCATCTTTTTTGCAAAGAGCATACGATCAGGTTCTCCATGACGTTTGTCTGCAGAATCTTCCGGTTGTATTTGCCATAGACAGAGCGGGTCTTGTCGGTGCGGACGGAGAGACACATCAGGGTGTATTCGATCTTTCTTATCTGACAGAAATGCCTAACATGGTGGTAATGTCTCCCAAGAATAAATGGGAGCTTTCCGATATGCTTAAATTTGCGGTTTCCTATGACGGCCCCATTGCCGTGAGATATCCTAGAGGAACCGCTTATGCCGGGCTTGAAGAACACAGACAGCCTATTGAGCTCGGTAAGAGCGAGTGGATCTGCGAAGAAGACGGCGTCTGTATCCTGGCTATCGGAAACATGGTGGAGACCGCACTTAAGGTTAAAGAGATCCTGAGTGCCTCATCGCTTCACGTCAGTATAATCAATGCACGATTTGCCAAGCCTCTCGATAAGAACATGATACTCGGAGCTTGTAAGAATCATTCGCTAATAGTCACACTTGAAGACAATGTTGTAAGCGGAGGATTCGGAAGCGGAGTGCTCAGACTTCTTGCAGATGAGGGAATAGAAAAAGAGATAATGTGTCTGGGAATTCCCGACAGATTTATACATCAGGGAAGCATAGATGAACTGCGAAAAGAGATCGGACTCGATCCCGAGAGTATCGCGGATCGTATCAAAAAGAAGCTTTCCATGGGAATCTGATATGAAAGAAAGACTTGATGTTTTGCTCGTAAATATGGGTCTTGCTCCTTCGAGAGAAAAAGCAAAAGCACTTATCATGGCGGGAGAAGTTTTTGTGGACGGAAACCGTGAGGATAAGGCCGGAGCAAGCTTTAATCCCGAAGGTTTAAATATCGAAGTAAGATCCAAACAACTTAAATATGTAAGCCGCGGAGGCTTCAAGCTTGAGAAAGCAATGCAGGTTTGGGGTATCGATCTGAGCGGTAAGGTATGCATGGATATAGGCTCATCCACCGGAGGCTTTACGGACTGTATGCTTCAGAACGGAGCGGTAAGAGTATATTCCGTGGATGTGGGAAGAGGCCAGCTTGACTGGAAGCTCAGAAATGATGACAGAGTGGTTGTCATGGAGCAGACCAATTTCAGATTCCTTACTCCCGCAGATATTCCCGAGAAGATAGATTTTGCCAGTGTTGATGTTTCTTTTATCTCTCTTGATAAGATACTGATACCTGCCAGAAATCTTCTTACGGATCACGGAAGGATCGTGGCACTCATAAAACCTCAGTTTGAAGCCGGCAAAGGTAAGGTCGGAAAGAACGGTGTTGTAAGAGAGTTATCCGTTCATGAGGAAGTCATAGAAAGAGCGGTAAGTTTTGCGGATTTTGTGGGATTTAAGATACTTGGTGTAGACTTTTCACCCATTAAGGGTCCCGAGGGTAATATCGAATATCTTATGAGCCTTGAGAAAAAGGATGACATTCCCGAAGACATCTTAAAGCTGGAAGAAAAAGAAGCCATCGATAGCTTTGAGGAAGCGGGAAAGCAGGGAAAGTGGATCGCATCCGAAGAAGGCTTTAAGGCCCGGATAAAAGAGTTGGCCGGTAAATCTCATACGGAGCTTACATGATGAAAAAAATTCTTATTTATGCAAATAAACATAAAGATCCGGATGGTGTGATCACCAGGAGAGTATCGGATCATCTTGATAAAAAAGGTGTGGCCTGGAGCGTAATAGTATCGGATCTTGTAAGGACGGAAGATAAAGATGCCGACATGGGGCTTAAACCCGGAGAATATGACTGCATAATCGTCTTAGGCGGCGACGGAACGGTTCTTCAGGCGGCCAGGGAAGCAAGAGAACTTGAGATCCCCATCGTCGGAGTCAATCTCGGAAGACTTGGATTCCTCACCGAGATAGAGACCGACAAGATAGAAGACAGTATTGACCGTCTTATCAGCGGAGATTATATCACCGAGAAAAGAATGATGCTTCGCGGTGAGGTTATCAGAAAAAACGGTGAGGTTATCACCAGCCGTTCCCTTAACGATATTGTTATAAGCAGATACGGCGGAATGAATCTCATCAAACTTCCCGTATATGTAAACGGGCAGTTCCTGAAAGATTACTTAGGTGACGGAATCATTGTCACCACTCCCACGGGATCATCGGGATATAACCTGTCTGCGGGCGGCCCCATAGCGATTCCTACGTCGGATGTAATGATCATGACTTCCATCTGTTCCCACTCCCTTATCCAGGCGAGCATTATCCTGTCCGCACAGGATAAGATAGAAGTAAGAATTCCCGAATCGGACGGAGATTTCAGACCTGCGGAGTGTTCTTTTGACGGAAGTATAAGAGTCCTTCTCCAAAAAGGAGATATCGTAAGGATCAGAAAATCGGACAAGTACACTGACTTTATCAGACTTAATAACCTTAGTTTCCTTGAAACCCTGCACAAGAAACTCGGAGATACCTGATGCTGAAAAAAGAAGAAAGACAAAGAGCAATATTAGACCTCATAGAAAGCCGTGACATATCGACTCAGGAGGAACTCTGTGCGCTTCTTGAAGAGGCCGGATTCCCCGCCACACAGGCAACCGTATCCAGAGATATCCGTGAACTGTCTCTGTCAAAAATGCCTTCGGATCTTACCGGCCAGAAATATGTAAGGATCCGCATGTCCGAGGGAGATATGGATGAGAAATACTCCAGAGTCCTGAGAGACGGTTTCGTTACCATGGATAAAGCACAGAGTCTTCTCGTGCTCAAAACCGTTGCCGGAATGGCAATGGCTGTTGCCGCATCCATTGACGCCATGCATCTGAAGGAAGTAACCGGATGTATCGCAGGTGATGATACAATCATGATCGCCGTAAGAGATGCGTCATCCGTGGACGGTCTCATGGCAAGGATCAAAGACATAGTCGGACAATAAACATATACCGGTTTCCTGCCGCTGCTTCATTGGAAAAAAGGCGGAAAAGTTCAAATGCTTAAAAATCTTCATGTACAAAATCTGGCCCTGATAGAGGATGCTGATATCGAATTCTCGGAAGGGCTCAATATCCTGACCGGAGAAACCGGTGCAGGTAAATCACTGCTCATGGGCTCGGTTATGATGGCCATGGGTTCCAAGTTTGATACCTCTATGATCAGAAAGGGAGCGGAGCAGGCTCTTGTTGAGCTTGTATTTGACTCTGTTTCGGACGGAGCTTTGGAGGTTTTGAAAGAACTTGACATATATCCCGAAGATGACGGGAGTGTCATAATCAAAAGAACCTGTTCTTCCACAAGAAGTTCATGCAAGATCAACGGATCCAATGTAGCCGTGAGGGAGATGAAAAAACTCGCTCAGGCTTTTATTGATGTTCACGGACAAAGAGACTATGAGACTCTTCTTAAAAAGTCCGAGCTTTTGAAAATACTTGATCTTTACTCGGGTGATAGGATGCCCGGTCTGTTGAAAGAGATCAGTGATAAATATCATGTGATGACAGAGCTGTGTGAAAAGCTTGAAGCGGAGACCTCCGATACCGGGGCATCCTCAAGAGAAGCTTCACTTGCCGAGTTCGAGGTCGGAGAGATAGAAGATGCAGCCCTTGTGGAAGGCGAAGATGAGGAGCTTGAGGTTACATACCGCAAGTTAAATAACTTCAAAAAGATTGCGGAAGGCATTGTAAAAGCGCATGAAATGATCGGTTCGGATGAGGGGGAGAATGCATTTTCACTCACATCCATGGCTCTCAGAGAACTTTCTCAGATATCCGAATATGATGATGAGGTAAAGAACTTTGAGGAAGAATTAAGATCGGCGGAATCAATCCTGGGTGATCTGAATATGTCTCTGGGATCATACATATCCTCTATGGAATTTGATGAGGAAGAGTATGCTCGTGTCACTGAAAGACTCGATCTTATCAATAAGCTGAAGAACAAGTACGGAAGAACCATTCCGGATATCCTTAAATATGCAGAGGAGAAAAGGGAAATACTTGCCAAGTACGCGGATTATGATGCGTATCTTGCGAGACTTAAAGAGGATGTAAAGAAGGCCGAGGACGAATACTTCAAGGCGGCACGTAAGGCATCGGATATCAGAAGAAAGAACGCACCTCTTCTTCAAAAGGAATTAACCGACAGGTTGATGGAGTTGAATTTTAATACCGTTGATCTGGAAGTAAGACTTGAAGAAGTTAAGCCTGGCCCTTCCGGTACGGATCAGGTTGATTTCTATATTTCATTTAATCCCGGAGAAGACAGAAAGCCTTTGGCTGAGGCTTCATCCGGAGGAGAACTTTCAAGAATGATGTTAGCCGTCAAGACAGTCATGGCGGGAAGAGAAGATACCGGAACGCTCATCTTTGATGAGATAGATGCAGGTATCAGCGGAATCACCGCATGGAAGGTCGCCGAGTCTTTGTCGGGAGTATCAAGACATCATCAGGTAATCTGCATTACACATCTGCCCCAGATCGCGGCAATGGCGGATCATCATTTTGTCATTGTCAAACAAACGGACGGCGGATCCACCACCACGGATATAAGGCTTACGGATGATGATGGTTCCATAGCGGAGATTGCAAGACTTCTCGGTTCCGATTCTCTTTCCGAAAGTTCGCTGTCCAATGCAAGAGATCTTAAGTCCAAGGCTAACGAATCCAAAAAACTGTATATAAATTCTGTTCTTAAATGACGTGCATCACCAAATTTCCGTCTATTTTATTAGATGACATTGGGGACGTTTCATTTTTGTCATCTGCTGAGAGGGTTCTAGATGTTCGCTGTATCGGATGACAAAAAAGAAACGTCCTCTTTGTCATTCGGTGTATTCAGTAAGGAGGAGATTATGAAAAAAAGATACCTGGCGCTGATACTTGCATGTTTTATGGCATTATCGTTAACCATGTCCGCCTGCGGACGTCTTGCGGATGAGATCGTCCGTGACGAGGATGAGGATGATGATGACAAGGACGATGAAGATGAAGAGGAAGATGAGGAAGAGATCATCTATGTCGAGACCATAGATGAAGATGATCTGGAAGATCAGATAAAGGTTATCGTTAAGAATCGCGATGCCTGGCTTGTTTCTTCGGACAGCAGCGCTGCCGCTGACAGTATCGAATACTGTGTGGCCGATCTTGATCATAACGGAAGAGCGGAACTTATTTCCGTAACCCGTTTTGACTACACCAGCCTTACGGAAGTTCATGTATATGAAGTTGACGAAAAGGGTAAAGGCCTTGATGAGGCCAAGTGGAAGTTTAAGGGTCTGGAATTGACTTCCGATAAATATCCGGATTTTGATATGACCGTTACCGGGATGGGTTATTACGATAAAAAGAAAAACGAGACCCACTATCTTATCGATAATTTCTTTGATAACGGGAACATGGAATTAGGTACTGTTTACTGTGACATCAAGTATGTTGACGGTAAGATTACCTGCTTGAACTATGCGGCTGTCGTACACTCGGGAGATTATAAGTATTATTTTGACGATGGTACCGAAATTTCCGATGATGACGAATTTCTTGATCATTTTATTGATTATACCAAGAAATATAAAATGAATGAGTTTTATTTCGGATTGTTTGTGCGGAGCTATTCTGAGCTGGATAAGTTAGCCGGAATGGATGATGACGAATGGCACGGAATTTTCACCGCCTCTTATCAGGTTTTTTCCGGACAGATGACTCAGGATGAATTTGACGATACGTATAACAGTGTTGAAGAACCGGATTCCGATGGTTTTTCATACGATGATCTGGTCGGATCATGGATGCTTTATTCCAGCAATGACGGATATGAAACCGAGTACTACGACAAGGATTCAAACGGATATTTTGTTATTGAGATATTCCCTGATATGACAGGCGAATTACAAATATTCTTTGAAGATGATCCTCTTTCCAAAGAACTGGAAGTCTATGATGACGATGGATTCTGGATTTTGGAAATGCGTGATCCCGAAGGCGAAATATTGGATGAAGATCTTGACTATGTACAGTTTATGATCATGGATATGTCGGATGACGGACAGGACATTTCCGTTTACAACCTTGTGTATGACAAGGACGGATTTATCGAAGAAGGCTACGAGATGGTATTTGTCAGGGATGATGATTCTTATGGCAGCGGAAGCTCGGATCGTTCTCTTGACAGATATATCGGTGAATGGGAACTTGTTTCCAGTGAGATCGAGGGTGATGTGACTTATTACGAGCCCAACGGTTCATTTAATGCAACCCTGATCGTAAGTGAAGACGGCATGGCTGATCTTTTGGAGTACAGAAACGGAAAACTTGACCTTGAGATAAAAGCCGAAATGCGGTTTGATTCCGTCGGTCTTCCCTATTTCGGATACAGTGATAAAAATGCGCTCACTGCTCCCATCGCAACCGAGACTTACACATTATTCCTGAATATCGCCGATTACAATGTTATGGATGTGTTTCTTGATTTCTATGATGAGGACGGAGATATGATCGGCGGATGCATCCTGACATTTGAAAAAACCAGCTGACTCTCGGAGGAGACATATGAGAAAAAAGTACTTTGCGCTTATGATGGCCGGAATTCTCTGTTCGTCGGTCTTTATGTCCGGTTGCGGTATGGGAACGGCTTCAGAAACGGAGACTTCGGACGAATCTGAAGACGATGAAGAAGACGAAGATGATGACTCGGAAGAAGATGCGGAATCGGATGAAGATCCTGCCAAAGAGGAAGAACAGAGCGTTCAAAAGCCGGCCATAGTCAAAGAGATAGATGATGAAACTCTTGCCGCACAGGTAGACATTTTTCTGGCAGATCGAGAGGATTGGGTGATACCTGCCGATAAAGCGATCGAATATGATTCCACTTTTTATTGTCTTAATGATCTGAATTTTAACGGACGAGCCGACCTGATCGCGGGAGGCTGGTCAGGCGCGGCAAATATGAGTTTCATCAATATCTATGAGATCAATGAAGAGGAGAACGGAGTTGATCTTCTGGAGTGGTCTTTTTCCGGATTGGATGAAGATAAAAAGCCTGTTCCCGATGTGTCCGTATCCGATTATGTTCAGGGATATTTTGATAAAAATACCGGAACCGCTCATTTTATTTTTACGGATTTTTATCTGAATTCCTTTAGCGATGGCGGTGTAAGGTACTGTGATGTTTCAATTTCCGATAATACCGTAAACAGTCAGGTGTTTGCCATGAGCAGATCCCAGGGATCGGACGGGGATGAGGTTGATAAGTTTTATGATCTGAGCGGTGAGATCACCGAGGAAGAATTCTACACTGCTGTATATTTTCATGCCGTCAGCACGGGACTTTCTGATTTTATGCTCGGGTTTTATTATGGTGACAGCTCTAATTCATGGAACGGTTCTGCCGTAGAGGATATGAATTCGGATGAGTTAAAGGATATCCTGACGGATTCTTATATGTGCTTTGCCGGAAAATTGGATTATTCCTCTTTCTGCGAAAGATACAGAGTGGCAGATTCATCTCGTACACCTGAAGAACTGTTTGAATTTTCAATCGGAAATTGGGGACTTTATATGTCCGATACCGAAGGGGATATTACCTACTATGAGGAAGATGACGAGCATTATTCCATTCTGGAGATCAGAGACGACTGGACTTTACATTTGACAGAAAGACCCGGCGCAGGTGATGAATATACGATAGATATGAACATGTTTGAGCATGGTGACGGAACCGTTATGGGAAGTTTTACGCCGGCTTCCGGTGATGGTATGTACTATGACGATATGGTGATCTCAATTGTGGATGTAAATGAGGACGGTTTGCTGGTCCTTACGACTGATACCTGGAAAAATAGTTCATACATGGGCGGAAGCACCTGGTATTTTCAAAGAATAGACTGATAGGGATTTAGGTATATGAAAAAGAAATATTTATCACTTGTACTTGCACTTCTTATGATGGCTTCCTTTAACCTTTCTTCCTGCACGAACGTGACGGAAGAAGCGGTCGAAGAGTCCGATGAAAATGATGAGGCTGAAGAGATCGAAGATGAAGAACCGGTTTATGTGGATGTCCTTGATAAATCTGATCTGAAGGATCAGGTAAAGGTACTGGTCAGAAACCGTGAAGACTGGATGATCCAGGGAGGAAGCAGGGACACAAGCGATAATGCATATCTGGTCACGGATCTGGATCACAACGGAAGATTGGAGATCATTGCCATAACAGGACTATCGGATCACGGATTATCCGAAGTTGAACTGTTTGAAGTAGATGAAGACGGAAAAGGACTTGATGAAGCAAGATGGAAATGGAAGGGGCTGGATATTGCTTCAGGTATATATCCGGATTTTTCAGAGGGTGCAGGATTTTTCTATAACAGAAAGAAAACAGAAACCGGATATGAAATATGTAATTCCATAGCGGAAGAAGGCGGAGATCCTTTATACATAGCTTATGAGGTTACTTATTCGGACGGGAAAGTTGTTTGTTATAACTATGCTTCCGCAGTTCTGGAATCCGATTGGGTTTTCTATACCGATGATGGAACGGATATAAGTGATGATGATGAATTCACGGAATATCTGGATGATTATCATGATGATTATAAATTCGATGAGATTTCTTTCGGAATATATTCCGAAAAAAACTATTACAATGCATCGATACATGAAGTAAGTGATGATGAACTTAAAACGATCCTGACCGATTCCTACAATGTCTTCTGCGGTGAGATGAGCATAGAATCATTCGACGGAGTGTATAATCTTCCCTATGTCTCAGTCGAACCGGAGAATGATCTTTATTCGGCACTTATCGGAAAGTGGAATCTGTACTCCATATCCTATGATGGGTTTGGTACGGATTATTATGATGAAGATTCATCCGATTTCATGACTTTCGAATTTTATGAGGATCGGGCGGTTTTATTTTCGATTTTTTATGACGGAGAGGAAGAACTGTCGGAACTTCTTTCGGTCGAAACAGAAGATGACCGTGTCACGGTAGTTTATGAAGATTATGAGGATGAATTTACAGATGAAGAGATTGGCAGGATTTGTTTTGAATTCAGTGATCTTACAGAGAGCGGAGGCAGTGTCTTAGTTCTCATAAGCGCATATGATAAGGATGGAGAATTGTATGACGCATACCTTGCGGAATTTGTCAGGGCTGATTCGGATCACTCAACCGGATTTGTATTATCCGACAGGTATTTCGGGGAGTGGGAACTTGTATCAACTCAGAGCGAAGGTGAAGTTACATATTATGAAGAGGGCGGTTCGTATAATGTAACATTGATCGTGGATTCCGATAAAACCGCTACGCTTAAAGAGTTCAGTTACGGTGAGCTTCAGTTGGAGATCAGCGGTGATATTTTGATCGGTGAAACAGACAAACCGTATTTTATCTGTGAGGACAAAGAAGTTGTTTCGGATCCCGTTGTTTATGTGACATATATGCTAATGCTGGATATTGCGGATCCGGATGTAATGGAAGTTTATGTAAAATTTTATGATGAGGATGACGAGTCTATAGGTGGTTCGATTCTGACCTTTGAGAGGCAGAGCCGGAAATAAGCATTTCAACCGGCTTGTGAGGAGAATTATGAGAAAAAAATATTTTGCGCTTATTATGGCAGGTATAATATGTTCTTCTGTTTTGTCCGGATGCGGTAAAGCGGACGAACCCCGGACTGAGATCGAAGTAGATGAAGATGACAATGATGAGGATAGTGACGAGGAAGACGATGATCAGGAAGACGATATTTCTGACTCTTCAAATGAAGCGGATGAAAAGACAGATCCGTCTGAAATAGTCAAAGAGATCAATGAGGATGAGCTTTATTCGCAGATAGACATCTTTTTGGATAACCGTGATGCCATCTTTTTCCCGGAATCGGATGATTACTGTTTCACCAGCTGTATGGTGTGTGATCTTGATTTCAACGGAAGATGTGAACTTGTTCTCTCAGGAGGAAGATGGTACGGCTCAGATCTTGAAAACCGTATTTATGAGATAGATGAAGAAAGGGACGGTTATTACGAGCCTGAGTATGCTTTTCTGGGAATGGATTCCGAGCAGTGCGTTGTACCCAAAATTGCTAATTGGAATACCCTGGATGCATTTTATGATAAGAAAGATGGAAGATTCCATTATCTTATATTCCAATCTCTCCCTGAAACCTCGGACCAGTATGGCTTCAGATATTGTGATGTTTCCCTGAAGGACGGGATTATTCAAAATGATATCTATGGTATGTACCAATACCATTATGATGACGGGTATCAGGCTACATATTTCGGCCCTGACGGTGAAATGTCCCAGGAAGAATTTGATGATTACACTTATTCATATCCCGGAGATCATGTCGTAAAGAGGATGGATTTTGGTACATATGAAGGCACTGCATTTTACCCTCTCTCCGACGGAGATATAGAGACCATGGCTTCGTGGGCACTTAGGGAAATCCTGGCCGATTCATATCGCGTATTTGCGGGAACCATGACACAGAGCGATTTCATAAGGATCCATTCTACCCACAGTAACGACTATGATGATGCGGAAGAACTTCTTCTGGACAGTGTCGGAGGCTGGGGGCTGTACCTTACCGATACGGAGGGCGATATAACATACTACACTCCGGACAGCGAGTTTTATATGACTATGGACATTTATGAGGACGGCTCATTTGAACTTTACCGGTTCTTAAATACCGATAATGAAATGGACATAAGCGGTGTTCTGGAAGCGGATGAAAATGCTGATCTGGTCTATACCTATATACCTGAATCCGGTGATGATATGGGCGGCTCCACCCTTGAGATAATAGTATGCGAGGTCAATATGGACGGACGGCTTGTCATTTCTACGAGTTCCATGTACGGGAATGAATATCTCGGGGGAAGCACCTGGTATTTTGACAGGATTGATATATAAACAGTGTAAAGGTCGCGTCGTAATTTGACTCTTTTACCTGTCAGTGGTATTGTGTGATATGGTTTGTTATAAACACGAGGAGGTTATAAAAAATGAAGAAAGCAGCAATTAAAAAAGTTGTCTCCCTTTCACTTATGCTTACACTTCTTGCAAGCATTTGCGGATGTGGCGCAGCTAAGACTTTCCCCATCGAAGTATCCGAGACCAAGGTTGAGGTTGAAGTCGATGAGAAGGTAAAGGTAGAGATCGAGAATTATGATGATCTCAAAGATGTAGTCGTAGAGATCGATGACGAGGACATCGCAAAGGTTAAGGAGAGCAACGGAACCATCACCATTACCGGACTTGAGGATGGCAAGGCTAAGGTTACCGTTACCGCTTCCAATTCCGAAGATGAGATTACCATCAAGGTAACTGTTACTGCTCCCGAGGAGCCTGAACCCGAGCCCGAGCCCGTACCTTCTGTTTCCACCGGAAGCGTAGATGATTGGTATGGCTCTTACAGCGGAACCATCACTCTTTACGGAACCGACAAGTGGGATGATGAGTATTATGAGTGGGATGATGTTTACGCTATGATCGGAGATTCCAACGGAAGAACCTTCTTCGAAGGATATTCCGATGAAATGGATCTTTGGGGCGGAGACTGGTCACATGACGGAAGTGCGATCTTCTCATTCTGGGTTGAACTTACCGAGGATAAAATGACCGCAGATACCACTGACGAAGCATGGATCCTTGATGAGGATGACCTTTCCGACAGCAATTATGTATATTATTGGTATTCATATGAGCGTGATGATCTCATGATCTGCCTCAACTATTATGATCCTGATTATGACGGCGGATTTGATGTATATATCACTCTTTCCAAGGATTGATAATCTTAGATAACATATGATATTCAAAAGGGCGTATCCTGTAAGGGATACGTCCTTTTTCATACCCGCGGATCGGACCCGACTGACTCCGCACTTGAAAAATTAACTCTCATGCGTTATATTATTAAGGTTTTGAGAGGAGATATTATGATCACTAAGAGAGAAGACATAAGAAATGTCGCAATAATCGCCCATGTAGACCACGGAAAGACCACCCTGGTTGATGAGCTTTTGAAGCAGAGCGGTGTATTCAGAGAGAATCAGGAAGTAGCGGAGCGAGTAATGGACTCCGGTGATATCGAGCGTGAGCGTGGTATTACCATTCTTTCCAAGAATACCGCAGTTACATATAAAAATACCAAGATCAACATCATCGATACTCCGGGACATGCGGATTTCGGTGGTGAAGTTGAGCGTGTACTTAAGATGGTCAACGGTGTTATTCTCGTTGTTGATGCATTCGAAGGTGCAATGCCTCAGACCAAGTTCGTTCTCAGAAAGGCACTTGAACTGAAGCTTCCCGTTATTGTATGTATCAATAAGATCGACCGTCCCGAGGCTCGTCCCAGAGAGGTTGTGGATGAGGTTCTTGAGCTCTTCCTTGAGCTTGATGCGGATGATGCACAGCTTGACTGTCCTTTCGTATATGCTTCCGCCAAGAGCGGTATTGCAAGCATGGATCCCGATGAACAGGGTACCAGCATGGCACCTCTTTTCGATACAATTCTTGATTACATTCCCGCACCCGAGGGAGATCCCGAGTCAGGAACCCAGGTTCTTATCTCCACCATCGATTACAATGAGTATGTAGGACGTATCGGTATCGGTAAGGTTGAGAACGGATCCGTTAAAGTAAATCAGGAAGTTGTTATCTGCAACCACCATGATCCCGATAAGCTTATCAAGACCAAGATCAGTAAGCTCTATGAGTTTGACGGACTTGCAAAGGTTGAAGTAAGCGAAGCTAAGATCGGATCCATCGTTGCCATTTCAGGTATTTCGGAGATCCACATCGGAGATACCATCTGCAGCCCCGATGCCGTAGATCCTATTCCTTTCCAGAAGATTTCCGAGCCTACCATTGCTATAGATTTCTGTGTTAACGATTCACCTCTTGCAGGTCAGGAGGGTAAGTTCGTCACTTCCAGACATCTCAGAGACAGACTTTACAAAGAACTTAACACTGATGTTTCACTCAGAGTCGAGGAAACCGAAGATACAGATCGTTTCAAAGTATCCGGAAGAGGAGAACTTCACCTTTCCGTACTTATCGAGACTATGAGAAGAGAGGGATATGAATTTGCGGTATCCAAGGCTGAGGTTCTTTATAAGACCGATGAAAACGGCAAGAAGACCGAGCCTATGGAAGTCGCATATATCGACGTTCCCAATGACTGTACCGGTGCCGTTATCGAAAAGCTGGGAAGCAGAAAGGGTGAGCTCCGCAATATGAGTTCCATCAGCGGAGGAACCTATACAAGACTTGAGTTCCTTATCCCTTCAAGAGGTCTTATCGGATACAGAGGAGAGTTCCTTACCGATACCAAGGGAAACGGAGTTATCAATACCGAATTCGACGGATATGCTCCTTATAAGGGAGATATCTCTTACAGAAAGATGGGATCTCTCATCGCATTTGAAGCAGGCGAGGCAATTACTTACGGACTCTTTAATGCACAGGAGAGAGGAACTCTTTTCATTACCGCAGGCGATAAGGTTTATGCGGGAATGGTTGTCGGTGAGACCGGCAGATCCGAGGATATTGAGGTCAATGTATGTAAGAAGAAGCAGCTGACCAATACCAGATCATCATCTGCAGACGAAGCACTCCGTCTTACACCTCCCAAGGTTCTTTCCCTTGAGCAGGCACTTGATTTCATCGAAACCGATGAGCTCCTTGAGGTAACACCTCAGACTCTTCGTATCAGAAAGAAGATCCTTGATTCAAGACTTCGTAAGAGAGCTAATTTCAATAACTAATGACAACGGGGACGTACACCTTTGTCAGGTTCACCTGACAAAGCGTGTACGTCCCCATTGTCATGCCGGAGAGAACCGTCCCCGGCGGCTATTGACACATCACTGTGATGGTGATAGTATTTGCGTTAAGTTAATAAAAAACGGTAGAGGTTGCGCCGATCATTATTAAGAAGTCAGATGTGACGTACACAGATGAAGACTTGCGAAAGGGTGAGGCGCCGAAGGAACGATCGATACGTAAGACCGGATCCTGGGCATGCGGAGAATATTCGTATGACTGTCATCCTTATAAGGGATGGGGAGCTATCAAATTATTCGTTGATAACGGCTGACCGTATTTTATTACGTGTCAGCCTTTTTTATTAAAGGCTGGCGGAACACGTAAACAAAATTCGAGAGGAGAAACAAAATGAGCAAACCTATTTTCACAGGAGCTGCAGTTGCACTCGTAACACCCATGACCGCTGACGGAAGCGTTAATTTCGAAAAGCTCGACGAGCTTATCGAGTTCCAGATTTCAGGCGGAACCGATGCCATCGTTGCATGCGGAACCACGGGTGAGGCATCAACCCTTACCCACGAGGAGCATCTTAATGTCATCAGACATACCGTAGAGAAGGTTGCAGGCCGTGTTCCCGTTATCGCTGGAACAGGTTCCAACAGCACCGAGACCGCTATCTACCTCAGTGTTGAGGCTGAGAAGGCAGGAGCAGATGCACTTTTACTTGTTACCCCTTATTACAACAAGGCTACACAGAACGGTCTTGTAGAGCATTTTGTAAAGACTGCGGAAGCTGTTAAGATCCCTGTCATCCTCTATAACGTACCTTCAAGAACCGGATGCAACATACTTCCCGCAACCGTTAAGAAGATAAGAGAGCGTGCCAAGAATGTAGTAGCCATTAAGGAAGCAAGCGGAAACATTTCTCAGGTTGCAACTCTTGCATCACTTATGGATGAGGATTTTGCAATATATTCCGGAAATGACGACCAGATTGTACCTCTTCTTTCATTGGGCGGACTCGGAGTTATCTCCGTTCTTTCAAACGTAGCACCCCGTCAGACTCATGACATCGTAGCATCATATCTTGATGGAGATGTTAAGAAGAGCTGCAAGCTTCAGCTTGAGGCACTCGATCTTATAGGAAGCCTCTTCTGCGAGGTTAATCCCATTCCCGTTAAGACAGCGCTCAATCTTATGGGAATGAATGCAGGACCTTTAAGACTTCCTCTTACCGAGATGGAAGAAGCCAATGTTTCCAGACTTAAGAAGTCCCTTGCTGATTACGGACTTAAAGTGGCAGAAGGCGCAGTCATTAAATTCAATGATCTTTCCAAAGACTGAGGTGCAGATATGACTAGAATAATAATGCACGGCTGCAACGGCCGTATGGGACAGATGATCACGGGCATAGTTAAAGATCGTGATGATGCCGAGATCGTCGCAGGAATAGATGTAGCGGATATTATTACCACCAACGGTTACCCGGTATTTACCGATATAAATGCATGTGACGTGGAGGCCGATGTTGTTATCGATTGCTCCACCGCATCCGCAGCAGATAAGCTTATGGATTATTGTGAGGCTAAGAACCTTCCACTTGTGCTTTGCTCTACAGGTCTTTCCGAGGAGCAACTTTCCAAGGTTAAAGTTCTTTCGGGTAAGATCGCGGTTCTTAGGAGTGCAAATATGAGCCTCGGTATTAACCTTCTTCAGAAGCTTCTTAAGGATGCTGCAGCTATCCTTGGCCCTTCAGGATTCGATATCGAGATCGTGGAAAAGCATCACAGGATGAAACTCGATGCTCCCAGCGGAACGGCACTTGCTCTTGCGGATTCGGTTAACGAAGCTCTTAATAATGAGTACGAGTATGTCTATGACAGATCTGCCAGAAGAGAAAAGAGACCGGATAAAGAAATCGGCTTCAGTGCGGTCAGAGGTGGTACTATAGTAGGTGACCATGATGTTATTTTCGCGGGTACCGATGAGGTTATCACGTTCTCACACAGTGCGTATTCAAGAGCTGTATTTGCAAAGGGTGCGGTCAGTGCAGCGATATTCCTTGCAGGTAAACAGCCCGGCTTTTATGACATGAGCAACGTTATTGAGGAGTCGCTTAACAAGTAATGAGATTTCGCCCCTGTATCGATATTCACAACGGAAGAGTAAAACAGATCGTTGGATCCTCATTGAAAGATGAAGGAAGCAGTGTATCGGAAAATTTTGTGTCTGAAAAGACATCTGTTTACTATGCCGGTATGTTTGAAGAAAAAGGTCTTAAGGGCGGACATGTCATTATCCTGAATAAAAAAGGAACTCCGGAATATGATGCGTCATATGCCGAATGTATGAATGCACTTAAAGCGTATCCCGGAGGGCTTCAGGTAGGAGGAGGTATCACTCCCGATAATGCCCGCGAGTTTTTGGATGCAGGTGCATCACATGTCATAGTCACATCCTATGTATTTGCTGACGGCCGCATCAAAAAAGATAATCTTGTTAAGATAAGTGAAGTTGCCACACCCGAAAGACTTGTTTTGGATCTGAGTTGTAAAAAGTTTGAAGACGGTTATTACATAATGACTGACAGATGGCAGAACAAGACGGATACCAAGCTTACAGTGGAGCTTCTAAAAGAATTATCTTCAAGCTGTGATGAGTTTCTTATTCATGCCGTTGATTCCGAGGGAAAAGCAAACGGTCCCGAAAAAGGTGTTCTTGAGATACTGAAAAGTTTTGAGGATAGACCTGTTACATATGCGGGAGGTATCGCTTCCTATGACGATATCAAGAGCATAAGGGATATGTGTGACGGAAGAGTTGATATCACCGTAGGATCTGCGCTTGATATCTACGGAGGAAAACTTGATACGGATGAGATAATAAAGATCTGCGGGTAAACCAAACGTATATTTTTAAAAGAGTTTCGGAAGCTTCCGAAGCTCTTTTTTTATGTTTTTTGATATTATTGAATGCATTTTTGCTTTATTTTGATCATAAAACGCTAAATGTTACATCATTGTTACGAAATGTTTGCATAAATTTTTTTATAATGCTATAGTTACCCATAATCGGAATAAATCAAATTCGGAGGTTGAATGGCTTCACCTTTTGTTTATGTGCTGAAGGATTCAAAGCACAGAAAAAAAATCAGACGCCAAATGATCGTTGCATCGGACGATGTTAATGAACGGATCAAGCCGGTGAGGATTCATAAGGGACTCATTTACACCGGTACATTGATCTTATGTACCGTTCTCGGTGTGTCCGTAGGATATTTTGCCAACGAAGCAAGTATTATCAAGCACTATACCGATGGCATCGAAACGAGAAACGAGCAGATCGCATCACTTCAGTCTGAAGTATCAAGACTTAACGAAGTTATTTCTTCCAAAGATTCCGAGATAATGATCCTCTCCCAGACCGTAAACACAAAGAGCAATGAGCTCGCTGATTTAAACGGTCAGTTGGAGAGCCTGTACATTCCTACCGGATTTCCTTTAAGCGGTTCCGCTTCAATGTCGAATACTTTTGACGGGGATATTCCCGTTATCATTTTTAACGGTTCGGAAGGTGATTACTGCAAAGCAACAGCTGCAGGCACCGTTATCGAGATAAGAACAAATCCCAAAAGTGATGATGACGGATCCATTGCCGAATATTATGTTGCCGGTGAGACGGTTGACAGTTCCGAAAAAGAAGTAAGGGACCTGGGCTATTATACCGTCATCACGATTGATCATGGCAACGGTTATCTCACCATCTACATGAACGATGGTGATCCGATGGTATCCGAAGGTGATACCGTATTTGCCGGTAATACTCTTTACAATCTTAAATCGGGCAATACCTCACTGGGTTATAAGATGATTTATGAAGGCAATTTCATAAATCCGGATGAGGTTATGATAATCAGCGGCTGATCGCAAGATCTTCCGTACAAAAGATTAAGGATTTTCAAGGGAGTACAGTAATGAAGAATCAGAAATTGAATATCAGTACGCTTATCGGCAAAGGTTCCGTAATGAACGGAGATTTTGCTGCTCCGGGCAGCGTCCGTATCGACGGTAAGATAACCGGCAACGTTAATGTAGAAGGTACTCTTGTCATCGGTACAAGCGGTTTTATCAAGGGAAACGTAAAGTGCGGCGGCATTGTAGTCGGCGGTGAGATTGAGGGAAATATCATTGCTCCCGAAAGAGCAGAGCTTTCTTCCACCTCAAGAGTCATCGGCGATATCCACACCGGAAATATCATCATTGATGATAAAGCGCTGTTTCAGGGAAGATGCATTATGGATGAGGAGGGTGCTCCCGTAAGAGGCAAGGAAACCTTATCCTATAAGGCCAAGGAAAGAAAAGATTCCAGAAAGGCCGCTTCCGAGGTTAAAGATGCCCTTGAGGAAGCCAAAGATAACGAGCCCGAACCTGTTGAAGAAACAGTTACAGAAACTGAATGATAATATGACAAAAGGGACGTACCCCGCTGTCAGGAAAAACTCCTGACAGCGGGGTACGTCCCTTTTGTCATATCACTTATTGATTATCTTTTTCTTTCATTCTGGCAAGGACTACATCATATCCGTCATTACCGTATGTGAGACTTCTGTTGACTCTGCTGATGGTAGCGGTGGATGCTCCGGTCTTGGCAGATATCGCAAGATAGGTCTGACCTTCCTTTAACATCTTCGCTACTTCAAATCTCTGGGACATACTGACCAGCTCACCGATGGTGCACAGATCTTCGAAGAAAGAATAGCATTCATCGAGGGTCTGAAGCTCAAGGATGCCTTTAAAAAGCTGATCCACAGATTCTGACTTCAACTTTTCATTCATTGTAATCTGTTCTCCTTTATCCGTAAGGATCCTGTATAGGATTCCTGCTTATTTAATTACTTTTACAAGTTAAAATTTTAATACTTTAATCAGTGAAAGTAAAGAGGGCATAAGAAAGCAACAAAACATTACAAAATCCGTGTCAAAATGTATGGTTTGGTTGGTGGATAGTGTGACCGTCTCGGGATAATATGATGTTAACAATTATTGCAAAAGTGAGGTATGTATGAGAAAACATTATTTAGACAACATCAGATGGATCACCGTGGTCATTGTACTGATATATCACGTCTTCTACATGTATACCGCAACAGGTGTGCCCGGGGGAATCGGAAATATAACGGGACTCAAGGTTCAGTATTGGGATATATATCAATATGCGGTTTATCCCTGGTTCATGTTCCTGCTTTTTATCATATCCGGTATCAGTTCAAGACTGTATCTGGATAACCACACGGAAAAGCAGTTCATAAAGAGCAGGACAACCAAGCTTCTTGTTCCTTCCACCATAGGTCTTTTTGTTTTCTGGTTTATTCAGGGATATCTCAATATGTCCTTCGGTGATGCGTTTAGTAATATGTCCGGTGTGCCGAAAATAATACGATATTTCATCATGGTTTTATCGGGAATCGGTGTGCTCTGGTATATTCAGGTTCTTTGGCTGTTTTCGATCCTGCTTATACTTGTCAGGAAGATTGAAAAGGACAGACTTTGGAATCTCGGTAAGAAGACAGGCATCATCTTGGTAATACTTATGTCACTTCCGGCATTTGCGGGGGCACAGGTACTCAATACTCCCATCATAGCTGTATACCGTTTCGGATATTATGCGGTGGCGTTTTTCCTGGGATATTTTGTTTTCTCACATGACGAGGTAATAGAGGTTTTAAAGAAATATTTCTTCCTGCTTCTTGCAGTGGCGCTTATCCTTGGCTTTATATTTTGTTATAAGTACTTTGGCGAAAATTACGCTGATGCACCAATAAACAGATATCCCCTTTTTACTTCATTCGGATGGTTTGCTTCCATGGCTGTCTTAGGGGGCGGTGCAGGGTATCTTGATTTTGCAAACGGCTTTACGACATGGATGACAAAGAGGAATTTCGGATTATATGTATTCCACTATCTCGGAATATCTTTGGTTGCATTTTTTATAGGAATCCGCGGAAGTGTTCATCCCGCACTTGTTTATCTGCTTTCTTTTGTTTCGGGATTTGTCACTTCATATGTACTGTACGAAATAATATCGAGAATTCCTTTCTTCAGATGGGCAGTCCTGGGTATATCGGTTAGAAAAAAGGAGAAAAAAATTGTTTAAGGATAATATCGTTAATCTCAGAAAGATCCACGACATGACTCAGGAAGATCTTGCGGAAAAGGTCGGTGTTACCAGACAGGCCGTTGCAAAATGGGAATCGGGTGAGACATTACCCGATCTTGAAAAATGCAGATTGCTTGCGGAAACTTTCGGCGTATCTCTTGATGATCTCGCCAATTACGAGCCTGAAGAAAATCTGGGACTTGATGTTCCTCCCAAAGGAAAACATCTCTTCGGACTTGTAACGGTTGGAGATAAAGGCCAGATAGTTATACCCGCAAAGGCAAGAAAACTGTTTGATATAAATCCCGGAGATTCCCTTGTGGTGCTCGGTGATGAAGGACAGGGGCTTGCCATCATCAAATCGGAGCATTTTCTGAATCTTGCAAATATCATCAGGAAAGTCACCAAGAAATAAAGGCTGTTATCTTAGTTTGGTTTTATTATGCCGGGATGGTAAAATATTTAGAAAAAGGAAACCATCCCCATGAAGATATCATCATTTATGCCGCTGGCCAGATTTGGTGTCAGAACGGTTTTATTTCATAAAAAAGATCCCATACTCGGAACTGTAATAGTGACCGATAAGTGTAATCTTAAATGCAAGCACTGCTCGGTAAACAATATAACTGCCGTCATCCATCCTTATGCTCAGATAAAAGGAGAGATGCAGCAGCTTTTTGACATGGGAATCCGTATTTTGTTTTTCTGCGGAGGCGAAACATTCCTGTGGAATGATTCGGGCAATACCATAAGAGACCTTGTTACGGAAGCAAAGGAAATGGGCTTTCTGATAGTTAATGTGGTTACTAACGGAACGCACACGATCGATCTTCCGGAAGCAGATCTTATTCTTCTGAGTCTGGACGGGGACAAAGAGCGCCATAATGAGGTTCGCGGTGATACTTATGACACCATCATGGAAAATATTGCAAACGCCACTTCCGATAATATCTGTTTTTATATGGCCGTAAATCAGATCAACAAAAATGCCATAGAGCATGTATGCCGCCTGGCAAGAGATACGAAGAATGTAAGAGCGGTTTCTTTTAACTTCCATACGCCTTATCCGGATACGAGAGAACTGGCGCTTACAAAGGATGACAAGGCTGCATGCTGTAAGACAATTGAGAAGATGATGGATGAAGGGTGTCCCGTATTTAATCTGAAGAGTGCATTTCCCTATATTATAAACAATACTTTTCCTACTCCCTGTCATCAGTGCGTTGTAATAGAAAACGGTAAGATCTCCACATGCGGAAGATGCATCGATGTTCCCGGACTTTGCGACGAATGCGGATATTTCTTCGTTGCGGAATATACACTTTTATTCAGCGGAAACTTTAAGATTATTTTTGAAATGCTTCGTACTTATCTGAAATACGTTTGATATGAGTTTGATGACAACGCTCACAAGAATGTGGCTTACAAGATCCTTTAAGCCCTTTCTTTTTACAAATGAATATGATGATGAATTACACTTCGAAGATCTGGATAATCTCGGATTGTATGTGCATATCCCTTTTTGCGAGAGGATATGTAATTTCTGTCCCTACTGCAAAGTCGGATTCGAAAAGAATCTTTGTGACAGATACATTGACGCCCTTGTCGAAGAAATCCACATGGTAGGAAAGCGCAATCCTGGTAAAAAGAAAACAACCAGTCTTTACTTCGGAGGAGGAACTCCCGCACTTGCGTCTGACCGTCTCGGAGAGATCATAAAGGCACTTGAAGAACACTTCATCATCACCGAAGGGATCGGTGTAGAGCTGCATCCTTCAAATGTCACACCGGATACACTTCGTATATTGAAAAATGCAGGCGTTACAAAGATCAGTATCGGTATTCAGTCCTTCGGTGAGAAATTCCAAAAGATTCTCGGAAGAAATACCGTGGATCCGGAGGAACTGAAAAGGGCTCTTGATGAAGTTCCTTTTGAAACCGTATCCATGGATTTTATCTTTGCGCTCCCGGATCAGACTTATGAAGATATAAAGTCCGATATAGACAAGGCATTTGAATGCGGTGCCAATCATGTGGCAATATATCCTTTTATTGATTTTACTTTTACTTCCAGTAAAGTTAAGGCTATGCCTAAGAAGGAAAAAAGAAATCTTCTTGATAAGATCACCGCATATTGTACCGAAAAGGGATATCCCAGAAATTCCATCTGGACCTTTGCATGTAAAGAAGATGCAAGGTATTCATCAATGACAAGGGATAATTTCCTGGGCTTCGGCTGCTCTGCAACAACGCTTTTAAGAGACAGATTTAAGATCAATACTTTTTCGGTGGAAGAGTATTGCAACCGAATAGGTGCAGGAAAGCTTCCTACATCACTTACCATTAAATTCACACTTCGTCAGAGAATGGTCTATTACCTTTTTTGGACCGCATATTCAACCAAGGTTGATCCCAAAGGATTCGAGAAGTTTTTCGGTATGCCTTTAAAGAGGATGTACGGATTGGAATTTGCCATAGCAAAGCTTGCCGGATTTCTGACCGAGGAGGACGGTATATATACCATGACTCCCAAGGGAGCTTTCTATTACCATTATTACGAAAACTTCTATACTCTTGCTTATATAGATAAGATGTGGGGGATCATGAGAAAAGAGGCTTTCCCCGAACGGATAGTGCTTTAATATGCTCTCTTAGTTGATGCGGAACCTTAAATAATCGTGTATAATTATATAGGTTATTCAGGTCAGGGGGGACTTATGGATTACGAAAAGATCATTAATGATTTTGTAAAAGAAGGCGCCGGGGAATTTATCATTACGGACAGAAACGGTAATGTACTTTTCAGAAACGGTGTCGAAGACTTCACCGATGAACAGTGGATGGCATGGGCTGCGTTCAATATCGATTCGCAGATCATAGACCATGAGGAAGAATGGGAGATTTCTGACAGAAACGGCGGAAATTATTACAATGCAAAATCCATCCCTGTCAAAGAAGGTGATGCAGAAGTAATCCTGCACCATGTTTACAATACCAGTCAGTATGCGACTCTTTTGCGCGATGTTTCGGGCTATCTGAAGGATTGGAGAGACCTGAGTTCGTTTCAGACTGCAATGCTGGAAAAACTCTCGGGTAGTTATGAATCCTGTCTGCCGGTTGTTCTTAAATATTTCAAAGTATCAAGTGCAGTTATGTATATAGGACGTGGCCGGAAGATGGAAAGACATCTTCTTAATAAGGGCACGAAGACCATAGAATCCGCCCGTGTAGGCAGGGAGGATGTTTTTGATACGCCAAAGGGAGAATTCCGTAAGCTCCCCGGAATGGGTGACAACGCGTATCTTTGCTATATCTCCGACAGTGCGATCAACGGTACGGATTACTCACTGTATCTTTATTCCGGAGAACTTGAGAGCGATGACGATTTCAGCATGCATTACAACGTCATAAAGCTCTTTATTGAAAACGGACTTCTTCGTGAGCAGATCACTTACGAAAGTGAGCATGATAAACTCACATCCCTTTACAATAAAGGTAAGTACATGTCCATGCTTTCCGATTTTATTCCCAAGAAAACCCGTGTGGCAATCTACAACATGGACGTTAACTACCTTAAGAGAACCAACGATTCCCTCGGACATGAAGCGGGAGATGCACTTTTGGTCAAAGCCGGAAAAAGTCTTCTTGCGGTTGAAAGAGAAAATGTCAGAGGTTTCAGAATGGGCGGAGACGAATTCATGCTCCTCGGCTGGGATCTCGAAGAAGAGGAAGCACTTGCCATTAAGAAGGAGTGGGAGGAAGCTCTGGATAAGCTCAATAAAAATGACAACGGTGTCGAATGCATCATCGCATGCGGTCTTGCTTACGGAAAGGGAGATTTTGATCTCAAAGAACTTCTGAAGAAAGCGGACGATCTGATGTATGAAAACAAAGTGGCTATAAAATTGTCACGTGGCGACGATCCTAATGCCAGGTGATCAAATAGAGAACGGAGGAGATCAAATGACTATCAATAAGACACAGGACGGAAGCAAACTTGAGATAGCGATCGAGGGAAGACTCGATACTATGACCGCACCTTCACTTGAGGAAGAGGTAAAGAATTCTCTTGAAGGTATCAAAGAACTGATTTTTGATTTCAAAGGCCTTGTATATGTTTCGTCCGCCGGACTTCGCGTGCTTTTGTCTGCTCAGAAGACAATGAACAAACAGGGCACCATGACCATTAAGAACGCGAACGAAGAAGTCATGGAGATTTTTGAAGTTACCGGCTTTGTAGATATTCTCAATATCGAAGAATAAAGCCCGGAAAGGACTGACAATGAGAGAACTCAGCGTTGAAGCATTGGTCGAAAACCTGGATAAGGTGATCGCATTTGTCGATGAAGAACTCGACAGACTTGAAACCTCTGTCAAGATCCGTACCCAGATTGATATTGCGGTGGAAGAACTATTTGTAAATATAGCTCATTACGCATATAATCCGCAGACGGGTCCTGCCACCGTGCGAGTTGAAGTGGAACAGGATCCTCTTGCCATTTCCATTACGTTCATAGATAAAGGTGTTCCTTATGACCCTCTTGCAAAGGCCGATCCCGATGTCACTCTTTCCGCAGATGAAAGAGAGATAGGCGGTCTCGGAATCTTTATGGTCAAGAAGAGTATGGACAGTATCGATTATGAATATAAGGACGGGCAGAACATTCTGCACATCAAAAAGATAATATGAAAAATAAAAAATTCTATATGACCGGACTTGCGGCAAGACTCATCCTGGGACTTGCACTTTTCGTAGCCCTTGTTACGATCGGTTCGATCTATGTCGGCGTTAATACATACAGAGCATCAACCCACAGACACTATAATGATGTGGCTTATCAGGTTGCGCGTTCCGTCGAACTTCTTTTTGACAAAGAAGAACTTAAAGAATGGAGTAATGTCGCTATCGAATACAACACTACCGGAAACGGCGGTGACAGGATAGCTCAGATCAGGGAATCGGAAGAGTACCTGAAATATCTTGATACCTTTACAAACCTTCGACGTGGAATGGATGTGGATGATATCTTCATCGGGGCTGTTGACGGGGACGAGATATGTTACATCCTTGATACGGATCCCATGGAAGACAGGAGATTTTCTCTTGGCGACAGGAGCGGTATCGAGGATTATTTCAGTGACGGCCTTCGCACTGCCTGGCAGACCGGTATTCCTTACAACGGATATATGATCCATGAGACCGATTACGGATATACCATCACTGCTGTGTACCCGATAGTTTATGAAGGCGGTACCATAGCATTTGTAGCTGTTGAATCTCCCATGAGAACTCTTCAGTCGGATGTTAACAGTTATATTTTCACCGTACTGATAATCGTAGGCATCATCTCGGTCATCCTCTTTGTTCTCACCGCGCTCATATTGGTAAATCTCCTTATCAGACCTATCAAGACGATCTCTCACGAAGCGGCATACTTCGTGGATAATAAAAACGAGATCTCCGAAAATCTCAAGAAGATCAAGAATCATGATGAGATTCAGGTTCTTGCCGAGAGCGTTCTTAAGATGGAGATCGGTATTAACGAATATATTTCCAACCTGACCAAAGTAACGGCAGAGAAGGAGCGCATCGGAGCGGAACTAAATGTCGCTGCCAAGATTCAGGCGGATATGCTTCCGGGAATATTCCCCGCTTTCCCCGAGAGAAAAGAATTCGATCTCTACGCTTCCATGAATCCCGCGAAGGAAGTTGGAGGAGATTTCTATGATTTCTTCATGATAGATGATGATCACATCGGTCTTGTAATTGCCGATGTATCGGGTAAGGGAGTTCCTGCGGCACTCTTCATGGTCATTGCAAAGACTCTTATCAAAAACAGAGCACTCCTGGGCGGATCTCCTTCGGAAGTTCTTTCATATGCAAACGACCAGCTTGGTGAGGGAAACGAAGCCGAACTTTTCGTAACCGTATGGTTTGCGATCATTGAGATATCAACCGGCAAGGGTATCGCCGCAAACGCAGGACATGAGCATCCCGCGCTTCGCAAAAAAGACGGCACATTTGAACTTATCAAATACCGTCACTCACCCGCGGTAGCTACTATGCCGGGTATAAATTTTAAAGAGCATGAATTTAAACTCGATCCCGGCGACAGCCTGTATGTATATACGGACGGTGTAACCGAGGCTACAAGAAGTGACAATGTACTCTTCGGAACGGACAGAATGATAGCATCACTCAATAAGGATCCCGATGCGGATCCGAGGACAATGCTTGATACGGTACGTAACGATATCGATGAATTCGTAGGTGACGCACCTCAGTTTGACGATATAACAATGCTTGGATTTAAGTATATGGGATCAGAAAAATCTCCATTGACTTAAGAGATATCCGGGGATGACTACGATGATGAAGAATAACCAGCTTGTGAGAGTAAAGACTTTGACAAACTGTTTACCGCGGCCCGGATATTCTCTTACATAGATCCTGTAGTTGATGACGGATGCAAGAGAACCGATGAGAGAACAAAGGCCAGCGGTATCTGCTCCGTAGATGAGTCCCGCAAAACTCTCAGAGAAAGGATAGAGTACTATCGATGCGGGGACGTTGGATATTACCTGGCTGAGAAGTATTACCGAAACATATTCGTGTCCCGCAACAGTCTTCTGAAGAAATGCTTCTATGGAAGGGTTTGCGGTGATGGAAGATGAGAACACGAAAAAGCAGAAGAATGTTACGAGCAGAACATAGTCCACACTTCTGAGCAGTTTTCTGTTCACGATAAGGACCGCTGCGATGACGATAAGAACCGCTGCGGGCCAAAGGTTAGTTCTTGATACGATAACAATAAGGATCATGACAAACAGGGCAAGATAGGTTATACGTCTTGCCTTGTATTCTTTTTTCCAGGGAACCAGATCAAGTTTGAATTCGATCTTCTTACCCTTTTCGCGTCTGAAATAAACCGTTACGAATATGATGAGAAGTATTCCCGAGCTTACGCACAAAGGTGCCATGTGAAGGATAAATCTTCCTGCGCCCACTCCGGAACTGTTGAATAGAAAAAGATTCTGGGGACTTCCGAAGGGCATCAGAAGTGAGCCGCGGATCGCAGCTATGTTTTCCATGGATATGATGGGGAGTATGCATTCTTCTCTGCCGACACTTCTGAATAGGAGTATGGTGAGGGGAACGAAGATTATGAGTGATACATCGTTTGTTACGAACATTGATGTAAAGAAAACTCCGAATATAAGGAAGAGCGAAAGAGACACCATGGTCGAAAATCCGGAGCTGTATTTAACGAGGGGTCTGAAGAGGTCTTCCTGCTTGAAACCTTCAAGCACCGTGAGCATCATGAACAGGATCCCGAGAGTGTGCCAGTCAATTGCACCGAGAAGTTCTTTTCCGGGAGGTGTTATGAAAAGGGATATTACGGCCGCCAGTATCGATACGGGCAGCATGGGATCTTTTTTTATTTTTGCGATAAGTTTATTAAGCATATATTTTCTCCGAAAAAAATCGATGTAAATTGTATCACATAGTGTCAAGATTCTGTATAGGGAATGAAAACTTGCCATATAGTATTCAAAACTATATAATGAATATGTTCTTTATTAGGACGTTTACCAATATTTATGGAGTTTTTGGGGATATCCCCTTGTGTCATGCCGATGAGCGAAGAAAAATTTACAGAAACAGTAGAACGTGCAATAGATAATCTCAGGACTATAAATACCATTTCTCCGGATGAATTTCCGGCGATGGATCTTTATATGGATCAGCTTACGACCTTTATGGACAGAAAGCTTTCCGGCCTTGTAAGAAAGCCTTCCAAAGACAAGGTGCTGACAAAGACCATGATCAACAATTATGCCAAGAATCATCTGATCCAGCCTCCCGTTAAGAAGAAGTATTCCAAGGAGCATATGCTGGAGCTTTTGTTTATTTTTTATTTCAAGTCATTCCTGTCCATAGGGGATATCCAGACCCTTCTTTCTCCTCTTGCGGAGGAACTTGACGGAAAAGGATATACCGCGGAAAGACTTTATGCACAGATGATCCAGGCCGGTAAGGGTGCAAGAGGAAAGCTGAAAAAAGACCTTGATGAAAAGGTTGAAAAAGTGGACCGTGCATTTGATGATGCTCCGGAAGACGAAAGAGAATATCTCAAGAAGTTCAGTTTTATCTGTCAGCTGGGATATGATATTTATCTGAAAAAGACCATCATCGAGCATATGATCGATGATATGGCGGAGGAGCAGTTCCTCAGGGAAAGTAGCGACGATAAATAACCGATGAAAAAAGACATCTCGTTCAGTTGAGATGTCTTTTTATTTGCTGTACTTTTGCGATACGAAGAACTGCTTCAGAGTTTTTATCAGGTCCGCTTTGTTGATGGTCTTTAACAGGTAGCCCGCAGGTCTTAAGCTCATGACTTTCATGATGCTTTCTTTATCGTTCTTGCCTGTAAGGAACATTACCGGGATGCCGGATATCTCCGGATCGGACTTCATCATCTCGTAAACCTTCGGGCCGTTTGTGATGGGCATGTCGTAATCAAGGAGCAGAAGATCGATCTGATTGTTTGACATATGATTGATGGCCTGAAGTGCAGAAGATACGATCGTGACGTTGTAGTCATTCTTAAGCCATTCCCTGATAATCTTAAGATAGGTTGCATCATCGTCCACCACAAGGATGTTCTTTTTCTGTGTAAAGTCATCCGACGTGTATTTGTTCATATCACTTATGAGCCTCGCCATATCAAGGGGGCGGGCCATAGTGTCGCAAAGTGAAGCCTGAGGAATGGTCCTGCAGACATATTGGAATTCGTCGGGATCGCCTATCAGATAGAGCAGCTTGTTTTCCTCGATGCAAAGATCCTTCATGTACACCAAGACGGAAGATATAAGTTCTATGTTCTAAATCTTGTCGGTGTAAAAGAGAATGAGCGCACAGTCTTCCTTATATCTCTGGATCGAATTGACATTAACCGGTTCTTCGAGGACATTGAAGCCTGCTTTGATGAGTCCGCCGGTAATGGCACTTGTCATGAAGTTTTTCTCTTTTCTGATGAAAAGGATCGATGCCATTTTTTATACCTCTTTGGAAACATAATAACATTTTATAATGCTTTATATAACGCTTGAAAGATGCACAATTATTAAATGTTTGTAAAGCAGTTTCGGGGCTTTGAAAAAGAACGTGCGAGCCCCTTGAATTTCTTGCAAGAAGGGGGATTTTTAGGTATAATTTTATCGCTGTGAATTTTATGGCAATTTATCTACAGGAGGGATATAAAAATGGGACTTATCAGTGCCGCAATGTCAGCAGCAGGCGGAACACTTGCCGATCAGTGGCTTGAGTTTTTCTACTGCGACTCCATGTCTAATGACGTCCTTCTCACCAAAGGACAGATGAGAACCAATGGTTCCAGAAACAGCAATACCAAGGGAAATGACAACATCATTTCTAACGGCTCCAAGATCGCAGTTAACGAAGGCCAGTGCATGATCATCGTTGATCAGGGTGCCGTAGTTGATTTCTGTGCCGAGCCCGGTGAGTTCATTTATGATACATCGACCGAGCCTTCACTTTTCTATGGAAAACTTGGTGAGAATCTTCTCAATACCTTCAAGACCATAGGTAAGAGAATCGCTATGGGCGGCAATACCGGAAAGGATCAGAGAGTATATTTCATCAATACCAAGGAGATCCTTCAGAACAAGTGGGGAACTCCCCAGACTGTTCCTTTCAAGATCGTAGATCCCGATCTCGGAATGAAGCTTACCGTTAACATCAAGGCTAACGGTGAATATTCCTTCAAGATCGTAGATCCCCTTCTTTTCTATAAGCATGTTTCCGGTAATGTTACCGGTGATTACACCAAGGATAACCTTGCTTCCATCATGAAGTCAGAGCTTTGCAGCGCACTTCAGCCTGCATTTGCAAAGATTTCCGCTCAGCGTATCGAGTACGATCAGCTCGTAGGACATACTACCGAGCTTTGCAACATCCTCAACGAGGAGCTTTCATCTCAGTGGGGCGACTTAAGAGGTATTAACATCGCTTCCATCTCCATCAATTCCGTTAAGGCTAATGAGGAAGATGAGAAGAGACTTAAGGATGCTCAGGAGAGAGCAGTCTACAGAGATCCCAACATGGGTGCTGCAGCCATGACTCTCGGAACCGTAAACGCTATGGAAGCAGCTGCAAAGAACACCTCTACCGGACCCATGATGGCATTCGCAGGAATGAACATGGCAGGTATGATGGGCGGACAGCAGGCAGCAGGTATGTATCAGATGGGTCAGGCTCAGCAGATGTACCAGCAGCCTATGCAGCAGCCTCAGATGCAGGCAGGTGCTGTGGCAGCAGCTCCCGTTAACGGATGGACCTGCTCTTGCGGCGCTACCGGCAATACCGGAAGATTCTGCGGAAGCTGCGGATCACCCAAGCCTTCCGATGCAGGCTGGACATGCTCATGCGGAACCGTAAACCAGGGTAACTTCTGCAACAACTGCGGCGCTAAGCGTCCTTCAGGCGCACCTCTTTACAAGTGCGACAAGTGCGGATACGAGCCCGAGGATCCCGCAAATCCTCCCAAGTTCTGCCCTCAGTGCGGTGACCCCTTCAATGATGCTGACATCAAGCAGTAATAATAATTTGATTATCAAGAGCCCGTCCTCAAAATGGGGACGGGCTTTTTGAAAGGATGACAAAGATGCAGGCAACTCTTGTTTTATGGATCGTATATCTTGTTCTTTTTTTCGCAGCGGTCATTACCGTTGCGGTGATCATTCATAAGATCAAAGCCAAGGCGCGTCAGATTTCCAGGGATGTGTTCGGAAATGATGATCTTATCGGATCATTAAAAAAGAGCGAGCAGGAATATCTTCAGACTCCCAGATCGGTCTCCGACGGATCTTCCATTTATGCGCCCAAACTGGCTAAGGATTTCCCCGAATTTAATGTGGGTGAGATGACCGCCAGGGCCGAGAACTGTCTTAAAGAGTATCTCATGGCATTGGATACAAGAGATGCTTCCAAACTTCAGGATGGTAATGAAGAACTTAAAGAGGCTCTTTTCCTGAGATTAAACGATCTTAATCTCCGTGATATCAAAGAGCATTACGAGGGTATCAAGATCCACCATACCGTTTTGAATACCTATAATAAATTCCCCGGAAGATGCGTTGTCAGATTCCAGTCATCCCTCCAGTATACATTCTGGGCAGAGGATGCAAACGGCAAAGTGATCAGAGGCAGGAAGGATATTCTGGATCAGACCAGGTATTTCATCGATTGCTGCTACATTCAGGATGCCGATAAAGTGGAAAATATCGCTGCCGCAGGACATGCACTCAATTGTCCCAACTGCGGAGGCGCGATAACAAATCTCGGTGTTAAGACCTGTCCTTATTGCGGATCTGTCGTAACCGAGTTCAATATCAAGGTTTGGAATTTCTGTGCGATCAAGGAGAGCGTTTAATGGGCCTTACTGACGGTTTGAATCCTATGCAGCTTGCCGCTGTCACAGCTCCCGACGGACCTCTTTTGATACTTGCGGGTGCAGGATCGGGCAAGACACGCACACTTACATACAGGATCGCATATCTCATTTCCGAGAGAAAAGTAAATCCTTATAATATTCTCGCCGTAACCTTCACCAACAAGGCTGCGGGAGAGATGAGGGAAAGGGTAGAGAATCTGGTAGGACCGGATGCAAGGTTCATGCAGGTATCTACCTTTCATTCCGCATGCATGAGAATATTAAGATCGAACATTTCTCTTCTGGGATATGACGACAGATTTACGGTATACGACACGGACGATCAGAAATCCGTGATGAAAAGCGTATGCAAACGTCTCAATGTAGACACCAAGAGATATAAAGAAAGATCCATACTTTCCGAGATCTCATCCGCCAAAAACGAGCTCATGGGTGTTTCGGAATATGAAAAATACGTTTTAAACGATTTTACCAAGACGGTCTATGCAAGGTGTTACAACGAATATCAGGAGACTCTTAAAAAGAACGGAGCCGTCGATTTCGATGACATCATCATGCTGACGGTAAAACTGTTCAGGGAATTTCCCGAGGTGCTTGATAAATACAGGGAGAGATTTAAATACATCCTAGTGGATGAGTATCAGGATACCAATACCGCCCAGTTCGAGCTTATAAGACTGCTGGCAGACAAATACAGAAACCTCTGCGTTGTAGGTGACGACGATCAGTCCATCTACAGATTCCGCGGAGCAAATATCAGAAACATTCTGGATTTCGAAGAGCATTATCCCGAAGCTACGGTCATAAAGCTGGAACAGAATTACCGCTCCACCAGATATATCCTCGATGCGGCCAATTCCGTAATAAGCAATAATACAGGCCGCAAGGACAAGAGACTTTGGACGGAGGAAGAGGGCGGTAAGAAACCTGTATTTACCCAGTTTGATACCGCATTCGAGGAGGCTGAGTATATAGTCTCCGACATAAAGCACCGCAAGAAGATGGGAACCGCGGATTACGGAAGCTGTGCCGTTTTGTACAGAACCAATGCACAGTCCCGTATCATAGAAGAAAGACTTATTATGGCGGGCATTCCGTATAATGTGGTGGGAGGCATCAACTTCTATTCGAGAGCCGAGATCAAGGATATCCTCGCATATCTGAAGGTGGTAGACCTCGGAATCGATGACCTGTCGGTTAGGAGAATAGTAAACGTCCCCAAGAGAGCCATAGGAAATGCCACTCTTGAAAAGGTTCAGGATTATGCGGAGGCAAGGGATCTGTCCCTTTATACCGCAATGGTTCAGGCAGATGACATTCCGGGGCTCGGAAAGACTGCAGCCAAGCTTAATGCATTCACCGATCTGATAGGAGTCCTCAGGGGCTACAGAGATAACGGTACCATTGCCGAGCTCATAGCCAAGATAATCGAACTTACGGACTATGAGGAATATCTCAAGGATCTGGATGAGGAAAAGGCGGATGACCGTATCGGCAACGTTAACGAACTTGTAAGTAAGGCGGTAGCTTTTTCGGAAAGCAAGCCTGATGCGACTCTTTCGGATTTCCTTGAAGAGGTTGCGCTGGTAAGTGACCTGGATTCTGCGGATCTTTCGGAACAGAGAGTTCTTCTTATGACCCTTCATTCTGCAAAGGGACTTGAATTTCCCATTGTATATCTGACGGGAATGGAGGACGGACTTTTCCCGGGATATCTGGCTGTATCATCCGGAGACCTCGAGGATATCGAAGAGGAAAGGCGCCTTGCCTATGTCGGAATGACAAGAGCCGAGAAAGAGCTCATCATGACCTGTGCCAAGGCAAGAATGCTCCGCGGGGAGACTCAGTTTAATCCGGTCAGCAGATTTGTTACGGAGATTCCTTCGGAATGCGTTGAGGGCTATATCCCCAAGAGGAAAAGACCTTCATACGACGATTATGATGAGGGATATTCAAGAAAAACCTACAGCTATCAGACCATCGAAAAGAATCCGGCAAGACGTGCGGATGAGAAGGTAACTCCCGTAAAGCCTGTATTTTCCAAGGATTCTTTTGCATCTTTGGGTATAAGAAAGGGTGTAGGGACCGCATCCTCTCCCGCAGAGGTCGATTACGGAGTGGGAGACAGGGTAAGGCATTTCAAATTCGGTGCCGGAACCGTGACGAATATCGTCAAAGAACCCAGAGATTACAAGGTTACCGTGGACTTTGATGCCCACGGCACAAAAGTGATGTATGCTTCCTTTGCAAAACTTGTTAAGGAGTGATACAATAAGTTGATTTACCAGGGCTATGAATACAGAATGTGATCCGGCCCACGTAAATAAATAAGTGACTATATATGTGGAAAGGCGGTACATATGAGTTGTAAGGGCAATTGCAAAAAAGCGGATCTTAAGAACAAGCTTGGACTTGATCTTGATCAGCTCAAGGATTTTGGCGGTTCACAGGCTGCCAGAGTTGCCGAACTTGCTGCAGCTGCAGGACTCGGTAATCTGATATCAAGACCTTCCGATGATGAGGAAGACGAGAAGAAGTCCCATGCAGGACTTGTTATCCTTGCCATTATCGGTATTATCGCAATCGGTTGCCTTGTCGGATATGTTATTTATCGTCACTTCTGCCCCGATTATCTCGAGGATTTCGATGACGAGTTCGAAGATGACGAATTCGAAGACGATGATTTCTTCGCTGACGAAGCGGACAGCTGATCATGAAGAGAGGCCAGATCGTCGAGGGATTTGCCATAAGCTGTGATTACCCCTGTAAAGCACGTGTACAGTGTGAAGAGGGGATTGTTGCAGTTAAGAATGCACTTCCCGGACAGAAGGTCCTTGTACGTATCGGAAGAAGCAGAGACGGCAGAGCGGACGGTTCACTCGTAGAGGTTTTATGCCGCAGCACACTTGAAACAGGCAGGATATGCGCACACTTCGGGGATTGCGGAGGTTGCGCATATCTTTCTATGTCCGAAGGTGATGAGGTTGATCTCAAAGGCGGGCAGATGAAGAAACTCTTCGCAGGGAGAGTTGATCAAAGCGAGAGAAAATACGGCAAGGCCCCTGAGTGGGACGGTATCAAACAGTCCCCCAGGGTATACGGATACAGAAACAAAATGGAGTTTTCCTTCGGAGACGAGACAAAGGGAGGAGATCTCAATGTCGGACTTCATAAAAGAGGAGCATTCCATGACATAATAGACACCTCGGATTGCCTGATCGTGGATGAGGATTACAGAACGGTTCTCACACTTACAAGGGATTATTTCCGGGAAAAGAAAACGCCTTTTTACCACAAGACATTACACAGCGGATATTTAAGAAACCTGATGGTCAGAAAAGCCGCTCATACCGGAGAGATACTGGTATGCCTTGTGACGGCCTCTTCCGAAAAGTGGGGAGAAGACGACAGCGTACTGCTTGACGGTTATAATAAGGCGCTTACCGGTGCTTCATATACAGGCACTTTGAAGGGCATAGTCCACATCATATGTGATTCGCTCTCCGATGCGATCGTTCCCGACAGAACAGATCTTATCTGGGGCGAGGACTATATCAATGACAGACTTTTGGGACTCGATTTTAAGATAGGACCGTATTCTTTTTTCCAGACCAATTCTTACAGCGCAGAGGTGCTGTACAAAATGGTAAGGGAATATGTGGGACTGTGCGGAGGCGCGGACGGCAAGACGGTTTACGATCTTTATTGCGGAACCGGAACCATAGCCCAGATAGCTGCTCCTTCTGCAAGTAAGGTTTACGGAGTCGAGATCATACCCGAAGCCGTTGATGCTGCGGTAGAGAACGCGGAAAGAAACGGCATAACAAATTGTGAATTCATATGCGGTGATGTACTTAAGGTTTTGGATGACCTTACGGATAAACCGGATATTATCATACTGGATCCGCCCAGGGACGGAATTCATCCCAAGGCGCTTCCCAAGATAATCGATTACGGCGTCGACCATATAATCTACATATCATGTAAGCCCACATCTCTTGAAAGAGATCTGGAGATGTTTCTAGAACGAGGTTATATGATAGAGCGCTACGGCTGTGTCAATCAGTTTCCCTGGACCAGGGAGGTTGAGACGGTAATGTTACTAAGGAAAAAATAAAGTTTAGACAGATATAAAGTGGCAATGCAGGATAAGCCTGCAGATCAGAAAGGAAGATTTTATGAAAAGAACAGACATCCATCGCATCCTGATAATCGGATCGGGCCCCATCATCATCGGCCAGGCCTGCGAATTCGATTACTCCGGAACACAGGCCTGCAAGGCGCTCAGAAAGCTTGGCTATGAGATAATCCTTGTAAACTCAAACCCCGCTACCATCATGACAGACACTGAGACGGCGGATGTCACATATATAGAGCCTCTTAACGTAAAGAGACTTACTCAGATCATCGAGAAGGAGCGTCCCGATGCACTTCTTCCCAACCTTGGCGGACAGTCCGGACTTAACCTTTGTTCCGAACTTGCTCAGGCAGGCGTTCTTGATAAATACAACGTTAAGGTTATCGGTGTTCAGGTAGATGCCATCGAAAGAGGCGAGGACAGAATCGAGTTCAAGAACACCATGGACGAGCTTGGAATCGAGATGGCCCGTTCACAGGTTGCTTACAGCGTAGATGAAGCTGTAGAGATCGCTTCACGTCTCGGATATCCTGTAGTACTCAGACCCGCTTACACCATGGGTGGTTCAGGCGGCGGACTTGTATATAACGTAGAAGAGCTTAAGACCGTCTGTGCAAGAGGTCTTCAGGCATCCATGGTTCATCAGGTTCTTGTAGAGGAATCTGTCATCGGATGGGAAGAGCTTGAGCTCGAGGTAGTAAGAGATTCAACCGGTAAGATGATCACCGTTTGCTTCATCGAGAACATCGATCCCATGGGAGTTCATACCGGAGATTCATTCTGCTCCGCACCCATGCTTACCATTTCACAGGAAGTTCAGGACAGACTTCAGAAGTATGCTTACAGCATCGTAGATAAGGTACAGGTTATCGGCGGATGTAACTGCCAGTTTGCACACGATCCCAAGACCGATCGTATCATCGTAATCGAGATCAACCCCAGAACATCAAGATCCTCCGCACTTGCGTCCAAGGCGACCGGATTCCCCATCGCACTTGTTTCCGCAATGCTTGCATGCGGACTTGATCTTAAGGATATCGAATGCGGTAAGTACGGCACTCTCGATAACTATAAGCCCGACGGAGATTACATCGTAATCAAATTCGCAAGATGGGCATTTGAGAAGTTCAAGGGAGTTGACGATCATCTCGGAACTCAGATGAGAGCCGTAGGTGAAGTCATGAGTATCGGTAAGACCTACAAGGAAGCATTCCAGAAGGCTATCAGATCTCTTGAGAAGAGCAGATACGGACTGGGTTTTGTTAAGAATTTCCACGACATGACCCTTGATGAACTCAGAAAGGAACTTGTAAATCCTACATCTGAGAGACAGTTCATCATGTATGAGGCTCTTCGTAAGGGCGCAAGCGTCGATGAGCTTCACGAGATGACTAAGATCAAGAAGTATTTCATCGAGCAGATGAAGGAGCTTGTAGACGAGGAGGAAGCCATCATCGCTTCCACAAACGGAAAGGTTCCCGCGATCGATGTTCTTACCAAGGCTAAGAAGGACGGATTCTCCGATAAGTACCTTGCACAGATCTGTAAGGTAAGTGAAGAGGAGATCAGAAACGCTCGTGAGGCAGCAGGCGTAGTAGAGGGATGGGAAGGTGTTCACGTAAGCGGCACCAAGGACAGCGCTTATTACTACTCAAGCTACAACATCGAAGACAAGAGCGTTGCTTCCGATAATTCCAAGAAGGTCATGATCCTCGGCGGCGGTCCCAACCGTATCGGTCAGGGTATCGAATTTGACTATTGTTGCGTACATGCCGCATTTGCACTTAAGAAACTCGGTTATGAGACCGTTATCGTAAACTGTAATCCCGAGACCGTTTCAACCGATTACGATACATCCGACAAGCTTTACTTTGAGCCTCTTACCCTTGAGGACGTTCTCAGCATCTATAGGAAAGAAAAGCCTGTCGGAGTCATTGCACAATTCGGAGGACAGACTCCTCTTAACCTTGCTGCAGATCTTAAGAAGTACGGTGTCAACATTCTCGGAACCACTCCCGAGACCATCGATATGGCAGAGGACAGAGACTTGTTCCGCGATATGATGGACAGACTCGAGATCCCCATGGCAGAATCCGGAATGGCATCCGATGTAGACGGAGCAAAAGAGATTGCTCATCGCATCGGCTATCCCGTTATGGTTCGTCCTTCCTATGTCCTCGGAGGAAGAGGAATGGAAGTCGTACATGATGACGAGCAGATGGATGTCTACATGAAAGAAGCAGTCGGAGTAACTCCCGACAGACCCATCCTTATCGACAGATTCCTTCACAATGCAACAGAGTGTGAAGCAGATGCTATCAGCGACGGTGAGAATGTATTCGTTCCCGCAGTCATGGAGCATATTGAGCTTGCAGGTATCCACTCCGGAGACTCCGCTTGTATCCTTCCTTCCAAGCACCTCACCGAAAAGCAGGTTGCTACCATCAAGGATTACACCAGAAAGATCGCTAAGGAGATGCATGTCGTAGGTCTTATGAACATGCAGTATGCTATTGAGGATGATGTTGTATATGTACTCGAGGCCAATCCCAGAGCATCACGTACCGTTCCTCTTGTTTCCAAGGTATGTGACATCAACATGGTCAAGCTTGCTACAGAGATCATGATGAGCTCCATTACAGGCGAGGCTTCACCCGTACCCGGACTTAAGGACAGAAGCATTCCTTACTACGGCGTCAAAGAGGCGGTATTCCCCTTCAACATGTTCCCCGAAGTAGACCCTGTCCTCGGACCCGAAATGAGATCCACCGGAGAGGTTCTCGGACTTTCCGATAATGTAGGAAAGGCATTCTTTAAGGCAGAAGAAGCTACCAAGACAGAGCTTCCTCTTTCCGGAACCGTTCTTATAAGTGTTAACCACGATGATAAGCCTTACCTTCTTCCCATCGCACAGAGCTTTGCTGATGACGGATTCAAGATCCTTGCAACAGGCTCCACTTATGAGAAGATCGTAGAAGCAGGTATCAAGGCAGAGCGCATCAACAAGATCTTCGAAGGAAGACCCAACATCGTAGATGCTATCAAGAACGGTGAGATCGATCTTATCATTGATACACCTTCTACCAAGAAGGACGATGTAAGTGACTCATATATCCGTCAGAATGCGATCAAGCATCATGTTCCTTACATCACCACCATTGCCGGAGCAAGAGCTACCGCTGAAGGAATCAAAGCAGAGCTTTCCGGAGAGGGTGTACACGTACGTTCGCTTCAGGAATACCATTCAATGATCAAATAAGCATAGAGCTTTGAGATAAGAATATTCTGTACCGATAATGTTACCGGTGTCTCTTTTAAAGCGGCACCGGTATGTTTGTTTAAGGAGGCTGCAATGGATGAACAGGAAATAATGACAAATGCATCCGAAGAAAGAAATTATGAGCAGGAGATAATAGAACTGCTCCAAAGCAGTCTTCCCGATGAAGAGATCGCAGAGAAACTCTCCGATTATCATGATAATGATATTGCGAGTGCTCTGGATGATCTTGATAAAAATGCTCTTAAAAGAGTTTTTGAGATCCTCGGTGAAGAAAGATTTTCCGAAGTCCTTGCCTATGTGGAGGATTCTCATGAATTCCTGGCAGAGCTTCCTGTTGACAGGGCTGCTAAATTCCTCGAGAACATGGATACGGATGATGCCGTAGACATTCTCGAGAACATGGACGATGAGACTGCACAAACAATCGTCGACCACATGGAAAAAGAGACCGGAGCAGAGATCCGAATGATCCAGTCTTATGAAGACGATGAGATCGGTAGCCGAATGACTACCAATTACATAGTCATTCAAAAGGACCTCGATATCCGCTCAGCCATGAAGGAACTGGTAAAGCAGGCCGGCGAGAACGACAACATCATGACCATCTATGTAGTGGATGAGAATGATGCATTCTACGGTGCGATAGATCTGAAGGATCTGATCGTAGCAAGAGACACCGCAGATCTTTCGGATCTGATAATCACATCCTATCCTTATCTGACTGATCATGAGATCGTTTCGGATTGCATCGAAAGGATCAAGAGTTACGCGGAAGACTCCATTCCCGTTCTTAACGAAGAAGGCCATATCCTCGGCGTCATCACATCCCAGGATATCGTAGAGGCAGTAGATGATGAGCTCGGTGAAGACTATGCAAAACTGGCAGGTCTCTCCGAAGAGGAAGATTTAAACGAGAAAACTTCCGTCTCCATAAGAAAGCGTATCCCCTGGCTAATTGCACTTTTGCTTTTGGGAATGCTGACCTCAACTCTTGTAGGAGCGTTCGAAGGAGTTATCGCTGCAATTCCCGTAGTCATAGCATTCCAGTCACTTATCCTGTCAATGTCGGGTAATGTTGGTACACAGTCACTTGCTGTTACCATCAGAGTTATAGCTGACGAAGATCTTACCATGGCGGATAAGGTCAGACTTATTTTCAAAGAGGGTAAAGTCGGATTCGGAAACGGACTTATCCTTGGCATCATATCCGTTCTGGTAGTAGGATTCTATATCCATTTTGCAAAGGGTGAAGCATGGAATTATTCCGTTACCGTATCCGTTTGCGTGGGATTTGCGATGCTTGTTGCAATGCTTGTTGCATCTGTAACCGGAACCATCATTCCTTTATTTTTCAATAAAATAAAAGTGGACCCTGCCGCAGCATCGGGTCCCTTTATATCAACTCTTAATGATATTCTTGGTGTTGCACTTTATTACGGCCTTTGCTGGTTCCTTCTCATAAAGGTATTCGGCCTGGGCGGTATCTGATTCACTGAACGAAGGGTTTTATTTTCGCGGAAGTGCGGTCCTTCTCAAGTGAATCGTAATATCTGTAGAGAGTCTGTGTTCCGTTTTCGAGAATGTAATAATGTCTGATGTACGGAACAAGAAGTATAAGCAGAAGCACCATCAGTGCGATAAGAGGCATATAGCCGGTAACGCATATTCCCATGAGAGTCATGACAGTCATGAGTGCGAAGGTCATGGTTACTATCAGATGGATGAATCTTTCATGCTGGAAGAATCCGATCTGGACCAGAGCCTGCTTTCTGAGAACATCAAGCTCTTCTTCGGAAAAAACACCGCTTTCCGCTTTTTCAGAGATATCTTTAAGATATGCCATATATTCGAGTAAACGTTTTTCCATTTTTCTACCTCACGTGTTATCATTATAACACTTTCGGAAATAATCACGTATGCAGATGAAAGGGAACGGGATTTGTTAGAAAAACTCTATCCGACCAAAGAAAATGATTCCGCATATACTATTCCTTACGAAAGCCTGTATGCCCTCGGCAAAAGAGGGATTATTTACGATATAGACAATACTCTTGTCATGCATGGAGCACCTGCGGATGACAGGAGCATAGAGCTTTTTGAAAAGCTCAGGTACATAGGATTCAAAACGGTTCTTTTATCCAATAACAAAGAAAAAAGAGTAAAGCCTTTTGCGGATGCCGTGGGATCCGAATATGTTTATAAAGCAGGCAAGCCTTCCAAGAAAGGCTATGAGGATGCGATGAAGATAATGGGTACAAAGCCCGAGACCACCATCTTTATCGGGGACCAGCTCTTTACCGATATCTGGGGTGCGAACCGTGCAGGGATAGAAACCATTCTCACCAAGCCCATAGATAAAAAAGAAGAAATTCAGATCATATTAAAAAGAAGACTAGAGTGGTTCGTTCTTAAAGCTTACCACAGAAAGAACAGGCTTAAACAATGAGACCGATTGACGGAAATACGTATATATGCGGACTTATAGGAAATCCGGTAGCTCATACCAAATCACCTGCCATTCATAATTTCCTTGCCGAAAAGACCGGTTTTAATCTTGCTTACGGAGCTTTTCCCGTTGATACCGGAAGGCTGGATAAAGCGATACCCGGTGCATTTGCCCTCGGTATCAAAGGTCTTAACGTAACCGTTCCTTATAAGGAAGAGGTTATTCCGTTCCTTGCGGATATCGATTCTCTTGCAGAGAAGATAGGCGCAGTAAATACCCTTGTAAGATGTGAAAACGGTTATAAGGGATTCAACACGGATATGCCCGGACTTTTAAGAGCACTTGAAAGAGACGGCGTAGATATAAAGGGCGAAGATGTCATTATTCTCGGAGCCGGAGGCGTGGCCAGAGCCGCTGCCATGATGCTTGAAAATGCAGGGGCATCAAGCGTTACCATAATGAACAGGAACACGGACCGTGCGGAGTACCTTGCGGGCAGTATAAATGAGATCTGCGGAAGGAGCTTTGCTCATCCTCTTCCCGTATCGGGATATGGAAGACTTCCGGGGGATGCGAAGCATATCGTGATCCAGGCGACAAGTGTAGGGATGCATCCGGATACCGAAAAAGCGGTAATAGAAGATCCGGAGTTTTACAAAACAGTAAAGGTCGGATACGACCTTATCTTTAATCCTCCCGAAACCAAATTCATGAAGCTTTGTAAGGAAGCGGGGGCCGAAAGCTATAACGGTTCAAAGATGCTCCTTTATCAGGGGATCATCGCATACGAATACTGGACCGGGCTTTCCATAAGCGATGACCTTGCGGATGAATGCTACGCGGAAGTTTTCTGATGAGTAATAAGAAACACAGGAAAAACAGTGAATACCAAAAAGGACAGCATCTTGTTCTTATAGGATTTATGGGAAGCGGAAAGACCTCCATAGGCAGGAGCCTGTCCTATAAGCTTAAAAGGGCCTTCTATGATACCGATAAGATGATAGAAGACCGCGAGGGTGTTACCATATCGGATATTTTTGCCTCAAAGGGAGAGAAGTACTTCAGAGAACTGGAGACTGATGTCCTGAGAGAGATAAGGGAAGACAGGATTCCAAGGATATACTCCCTTGGCGGAGGAACACCGGTAAGTCTTCAGAACCAGCCTCTTATAAAGACTATAGGCACCGTGGTGTATCTGAGACTTTTGCCCGAAGAAGTGTGGGAGAGACTCAAAGGGGATACTACAAGACCACTCCTTCAGTGCGACGATCCTCTTTCCAAAATAAAGAGCCTTATGAAACTCAGGGCTCCGGCATATGAAAGATGCGCCGATATCATAATCGATAACGGAAGTAAGGACAGGGATGAGGTAATAAGCGAGATCCTGGGAGAACTCGAAAAACGCGGATGGGAGATCCCGCCCGAAAGTTACCTTCAATCCAAGGCAGACGATACGGAGAACAAAGAATGAAGATCCTTGTTATAAACGGTCCCAACCTTAATTTTCTCGGGATCAGGGAAAAGAATATATACGGTAATCAGGATTATGAATATCTGATCAGGATGATAGAAGAGCATGCCGCCGAAAAAGGCATAGAAGTTACATGCTTTCAATCCAATCATGAGGGAGCCATCATCGATAAACTTCAGGAGGCTTATTTTGACGGAACCTGCGGTATAGTGATAAATCCCGGTGCATATACCCATTACAGCTACGCCATTCACGATGCGCTCAAAAGCCTTGAAAAACTCGTAAAAGTCGAGGTTCATATCTCGGATATTTCCTCGAGGGAAGAGTTCCGTAAGGTATCCGTAACGGCGCCCGCCTGTGACAAGCAGATCTACGGAAAAGGTCTTGCGGGCTACATAGAAGCAATTGATTACATAACAGCTGCCCAAAAATAGGTTGAAATCCCGATTTTTTTAATGTAATATATTCGAGGATTATTTTGGTTGGCAAAATTTAGGAGGTTTTTTATGATTTCTGCAGGTGACTTCAGAAACGGTATTACTATCGAACTTGATAACTCAGTTTATCAGATCATCGATTTCCAGCATGTTAAGCCCGGAAAAGGCGCGGCTTTCGTCCGCACCAAGCTTAAGGACATCAAGAACGGCGGCGTTGTAGAGCGTACCTTCCGCCCCACCGAGAAATGCCCTCAGGCTCATATAGACAGAAAGGATATGCAGTATCTCTACAAGGATGGCGATCTTTATTCCTTCATGGATACCGAGACCTACGATCAGGTTCAGCTTTCCAGCGACCTTGTCGGAGATGCTCTCAAGTTCGTCAAAGAGAACGAGATCTGCAAAGTTTGCTCACACAACGGAAATGCGTTCTCAATCGAGCCCCCTCTTTTCGTAGAGCTTGATATCACCGAGACCGAGCCCGGCTTCAAGGGTGACACCGCTACCGGCGCATCCAAGCCCGCTACCGTTGAGACAGGTGCTATGGTTCAGGTTCCTCTCTTCGTTAACACCGGAGACAGAATCAAGATCGATACCAGAACCGGCGAGTATCTCTCAAGAGTATAATCTTAGTCCTTTCATAGCAATGTGACTGACAGCCATGCGTGTAAGCATGGCTGTTTTTATTTACCCGTTAACCCTGTTATGAAAGGAAGAATATGACTATTAAAGAATTTTCCGGAAATATGAAAAAAGCAGTTGAGAATATCCTCGGAGAAGGATATTCGATCGAAGAAGCTCTCATCGACAAAAACAACGGAGTCCGTCTGGAAGCTCTGGTAATTAGAGATCCCGGGATGAACATCGCTCCCACCATTTACCTGAGATCCTATTATGAAAATTACGAAGACGGGGAGAGCCTTCAGGAGGGAGCTGCCCGTCTTGTGGAGGATTACCGGAAATCCGTTCCCGAAGAAGGATTTGATGTTTCTTTTTACGAAGATTACGAATGTGTCAAAAAAGGTCTGTCCTATAAGCTGATATCCGCCGAAAGGAATAAGGAGCTCCTGACAAATATCCCATATGTCCCTTTTCTGGACCTTGCCATCGTATTTTATTATGCCTTTGAAAAAAGAGGCCTGCCGGACGGTTCAATTCTGATCCGGAACAAGCATATGGAAATGTGGGGCGTTTCTACGGAGCAGCTCATGAAGGATGCCGGAGAAAATGCTCCCGTATCCCTCCCCGGTGTATGCAGGGATATGGGTAGCGTTCTGGAGAGGATCTGTCCCGGAAAAGTGGGAGAGGTACTTCCCGAGGATGAGCTTAAACTTCCCATGTATGTCCTTTCAAATTCCAGGATGATAAACGGAGCGGCGGCAATGCTTTACCCGGATATCCTTCATAATCTGTCCGAGGTTCTTGAGTCGGACCTCTATATAATCCCCAGTTCCGTGCATGAAGTAATAGTATTTGCAAGGAATATGTCTGATGACGAAAAGTCATTAAAGGATATGATCCGCACTGTTAACATGACTCAGCTTGAACCTCAGGATGTTTTGTCCGATTCGTTATATTTTTACGACAGAAAGGACGAAAAAATATCCATTGCATAGGTAACGAAAGTTATAAGAAGATGCAGTAACCAAAAAGGTTTGAAGGTGGTCCAAAACTTTACACTATCCGCTATTTATGGTAAAATCGCCTAGTTGTAATAAATTTGTAACATATAGTTACACCATGAAACGTGCAGCCGTAGTCTAATGGATAGAACGAAGGCCTCCGACGCCTTTAATGCAGGTTCGATTCCTGTCGGCTGCATACGGAGATTTTGATGAACAAGGATATATACAGTAAGTTAGTCCCGTTCGTTAAAAAGAATATAAAGTTTACGGCACCGATCTTTTTGTTTGTTGTTGCTGCAATCGTAACTTTTGTGGCACTTTCCGCAAGAAGCAGAAGACAGCAGATTCCCGATCCCGTAACCGTAGCCGCGGTTCCTGCAGAGACTCTTACCACTGAGGAAGTACCCGTTCAGGCTCCCCTTTCGCTTTCGGAGAATGATAACGGAGAGATAACGGACTTTTTCGTAGAGTACTATCTGTGTCTTTCCAACGGTGATGTAGATAAGCTTGATATTCTCACTGATACGATCGAGATGAAAGACAAGATCGTCAAGGCCGAACAGAGCAGATATCTTGATTATGCTCTTATCAATCTTTACACCATGCCCGGCTATGATGATACATCCACCATTGTCTTTGCGGTTACAGACGTAACCTTTAACAATTACCCCGACAGTCCTCTTCCCGCATATGACGGATTTTATCTGAAACATAATGCCGACGGAAGCTATGTGATAATCAATTCCGAGCTCGGAGCGGAAGAAAATACTTATATAGACGGTGCACTGGTATGTGAGGACGTTGTTGAACTCGGAAATCGTATAACCACCGATTACAATGACATTATCACCGCACACCCCGAACTCCTGACATATATGAAGGAACTTGATTCGGTTGTAAGTAATGAAGCCGGTGAAAAGCTTGCGGCTCTTAATGCGGGTGAAGAGATCGAAATGCCCGAGATAGAACAGCCTGTGGCGGAAGGTGAGACGGATGAGATCAAGACCGCTACCGCCAATGCTACGGTCAACGTCAGAGTCAGCGATTCCATGAATGCTGATACCATGGGGCAGCTCAGGGGCGGAGAGACGGTTGAGATCCTTGAGACCAAGGGTAACGGCTGGTCAAAGATTTCTTATGACGGCAAAGAAGGATATGTTAAGTCAGAGTATCTCACTCTTGATATCGATATCGACAGTGTTGTTACCATCGGAACCGTAACCGCGATCGAGACGATCAATATCAGAGCAAAGGCAGGAACCGATGGAATGATAATGGGTTCCTTCTCAAAGGGAACCACCGCTAGACTTGTATCCGAGAATGACGGTTGGTGCGAAGTCGTATATAACGGCAAAGTAGTTTATCTCAGTTCGGAGTATCTCGAAATAGAACTTGATTGATATTAATGTCGGATCCGGATAAAACCGGGTCCGATATTTTTTGAAAAAATTTTTGTATACATGTATTTTTGTATTTACTTTATTGCTTTAATGTATTATATTATTCCATGGTTTTTTATTAAACCGATAAATGAATGCAATCCATTTTTTTACAGGAGGAATGTTTTATGTCTTATGTTGATGAGATCTATGACAGAGTAGTAGCGCAGAACCCTGCTCAGCCCGAATTCCATCAGGCAGTTAAGGAGGTTCTCGAGTCACTTCGCGTGGT
>JAGCUO010000156.1 GCA_017962825.1 Lachnospiraceae bacterium
CCGGGTGAAAAAATTTATACGTCCCCACTGTCACCATACGTCCCCACTGTCACTCTGTCTGTTATGCTCCTGCTCTTTCGATGTCCACAATGCCCTGTATGCTGCGGATCTTATCGCAGATGTTCTCAAGTTCATCGCGTCCGTGGATCTCGAACGTAAGCTGGATCGTTGCTATCTGCTGTTTGTTCACGCGGGTATTTACTCCGAGAAGTGAAATATTCTTCTCAGTAAAGATCCTTGAAATATCCGCAAGAAGTCCGCTTCTGTCATTAGCATAGATCCTGATATCAACTTCATAACTGCCGCTTCCGGAATTGAGAGATTCGGGAGCCCATGAAGCTTCGATAAGTCTTGTTCTCTCATCTGCGGGAAGGGCGAGGATATTGATGCAATCCGTTCTGTGGATTGAAATACCTCTTCCCCTTGTGACGAATCCCACGATCTCATCACCGGGAACGGGTGAACAGCATTTTGAAAATCTTACGGACAGATCGGTGATACCGCGAACAGTGATACCGCCGTTATTTCCGTGACCGTGTCTTGCAGCTGCATTCTGATTGGCTTCGGTGATCTGGGCGATAACCTCCTCATTGGAAAGGATCGTAGGATGATCTTTCTCATAAAGAGCTTCCAGCCTTCCGATGACCTGGCCCTCCTTGAGAGCCCCTCTTCCCACTGCAGCCAGAATGGAATTCCAGTCCTGATAACAGTATTTGGAAGCGATGTCCTCCTGATAATCGGGAGTCATGATCGCATATATATCTATGCCTCTTGATTTGGCATAGGTTAAGAGCATGTCCTTTCCCTTGGTGATGTTATCTTCCTTGGTAACGGACTTAAACCACTGATTGATCTTATTCTTAGCCTGGGTACTCTTTACAATGCTGAGCCAGTCAGCACTTGGGCCCTTGATATTGGCACTGGTTATGATCTCGATACGGTCACCGTTCTTGATGCGATAATCGATGGGAACCAGCTTACCGTTTACCCTTGCACCCACCATACGGTTTCCGACTGCGGAATGGATGGCATATGCAAAGTCGATGGGGCATGATCCCGAAGGAAGGTTCTTAACTTCACCGGTAGGGGTAAAGCAATAAACCGAATCCGAAAAAAGATCCAGGTCATTTTTCAGCAGGTTCATGAACTCCTTGTTATCTGTCATATCCTGCTGCCACTCAAGGATCTGCCTGAGCCAGGTAAGCTTTTCCTCTTCACCCGTTTCGGGATTTTTTCCGTTTGAAGCTTCTTTATACTTCCAGTGAGCTGCAATACCGTATTCTGCGGCTTTGTGCATCTCGAATGTTCTTATCTGAATCTCGAAAGGCTGTCCGTCCTTACCGATTAGAGTGGTATGGAGGGACTGATACATGTTCTCCTTGGGCATGGCAATGTAATCTTTGAACCTGCCCGGGATGGGTTTATAATTTTCGTGGATTACACCGAGTGCGGCGTAGCAGTCCATAACGGAGTCAACAATGATCCTGACTGCAAAAAGATCGTATATCTGATCGAGAGTCTTATTCTGGTTCTTCATCTTTTTGTAGATGGAGAAGAAGTGCTTGACTCTTCCGTTTACTTTCGCTTTAATACCTGCTTCATCGATGTATCCCTTAACATCTTTGACGATGGATTCGATGTAAGCCTCGCGCTCTGTTTTCTTTTCCGCGATAGCGTTCTTGAGTTCGTTGTACGCTTCGGGTTCAAGATACTTGAGGGAAAGATCGTCCAGCTCCACCTTGATCCTGCTGATACCAAGACGCTGCGCAATGGGACAATAGATATCCATTGTCTCACGTGCGATCCTGATCTGGCTTGCGGGAGGCTGATACTGGAGCGTGCGCATATTGTGAAGACGGTCCGCGAGTTTTATCAGAATGACTCTGATATCGCGTGCCATCGCATAGAACATCTTACGTAAATTTTCGGCCTGGATCTCAAGCTTTTCATCGGACTGATCCATGTTTCTGGAAAGAGGAATATTTTCCAGCTTAGTAACACCGGATACAAGAAGTGTTACTTCATCTCCGAATTCCTGTCTGAGACTGGTCTCCGATACTTCGGTATCTTCAAGCACGTCATGAAGAAGTGCGGCGGCGATGGTCTCTTTATCCATCTCGAGTTCAGCCAGGATAATGGCAACATTGAGAGGATGAATGATATAAGGCTCACCCGATTTTCTGATCTGACCTTTATGAGCACTGTCCGCAAGGGCAAATGCCTTCTCGATCATGGTGATATCGTCGCTGGGATGATATTTACGGACATGGGAAACCAGCTCCTCATAAAGGAGCTTGGGATCGGTAAAATCCTGGTTTTCGCAGATACCTCCCCTTTCGGTTATGGTTCCGTCTTTAATGTCCGAAATATCCTTCATACGTTACTGAAAAATCCTTCTGTATTTTAAAACCGGTCACTTATGGTAAGTGACCGTAATTTAAATCAATTTCCGGGATAGGTGATGCAAGATTCGAGTCTGTATCCCTTAAGTTTTTCTCTGCCTTTAAGTCCTGCCAGTTCCATTACGACAGAGATTCCGACTACCTTGCCGCCGAGACTTTCGATCATCTCGATCATAGCCTGGGTGGTTCCGCCTGTAGCGATGAGATCGTCCACTATGAGAACTTTCTGTCCGGGCTTGATGGAGTCCTTGTGCATCTCGATGGTTGCGGTGCCGTATTCAAGATCATAAGTCTTCTCAACGGTTTCTCTGGGAAGCTTTCCCTTTTTTCTGATGAGAACAAAAGGCTTATGAAGATTGTAAGCAATGGGCATTCCGAAAATGAATCCTCTGGATTCCGGTCCGACTACCACATCAAAATCAAGATCCTTGATCGCATCCTGCATGGTATCAATGGCGAGTCTGAGTCCGTCTGCATCCTGGAGAACAGAGGTAATGTCTCTGAACATGATTCCGGGCTCGGGAAAATCGGGAATAGTTGTTACATAATCTTCAAGTTTTTTCATCTTAAACCTTTCCCCCTATTTGTTTACCTTATCGGTATCTTCACCTGCGTCTTCCGCTTCGGTGTATGTCGTATCAATGGTTTCGACATCATACTGACTTCTTATTCCTTCAAAAAAAACCGAAGCAACAAGATCAGTCATTCCCGCAATGATAAGTGCCACTCCGATGAGTCTGAGAAGAAGTATCTCACTCTCAAAAGGATTTGCTACGAGCACCGCTCCGAAAATAATGAATACAAATGCAAAGATAAACATTGCGGTAAACATGGGATGACCAAGCTTTTTAAGATCGATGGAATCCTGCAGCTTGATACATCCGCTTACGATGATGAGAACTCCCAGCACAATGGGAACTATCGTCATCAGTTCTTTCCACTTAAGCAGTATTACTATACCGACTACTATTGAAACCAAACCGTTTAAGAAATCATTGTTACCGAGATTGTGTCTCACATCTCTTGCCAGATACATGATCACAAATATCAGTCCGCCGATTATTGCGGAGATTCCCAAAGCATAAGCGATGATGTTCAGCATCTTCTCGGGATTTACCAGATCGATGATCCCGATGATCATGCAGATAAGTCCGTAAAAAGCAGCCGTGGGCTTTATCTTGGGTCTTACGCCTTTGCGAAGTTCCTTAGTTTTCTTGTCGGGTTTATTAGCCATATCAAGCCTTTCCGCAACACTTCTTATATTTCTTGCCGCTTCCGCAAGGGCAGGGATCGTTGGGATAAACCTTTGCTCCTTCACGCTTTACGGTTCCGGAAATCTTCTGCTCATGATAAAGCTCTTTTCTCTTAGCCTCATCAAAAATAGATTCCCACTCGGTAAGACCATAGAGCCAGTCAGCACCTGCGCCGACCATGTTCTTGTAAAGAAGCTCCTTATCAAACGCAAGAGATACCTCGGTATCCTCGGTCATCTCCTCAATGGGATTGGGAGTCTTAAGGGAGTCATTTATTCCGTCAAGGAAACCGGTCATGAACATAAGATCGATGCCGTACTTTGCGGCAAGATCCTTAACGGTTCCTTTTACTTCTTCATCGGGATTCTTAAGAAGCTCTGCATAAATCTCCTTCTCCTTAAGGAAATAATCTCCCCAGAGTTTCTGGATCTTTCCTTTATCAGCTTTGTCGTCATAAGCGAGTCTTCGCCAATCTTCAAGCAGTGCCATTTTACATGCCCCTTTCTATCAAAAAAATCAACGTTTATTATATATCAAAACCGCAGGTTTAACAAGAAATTCCCATATCTGCAATAAGAAAACGGGGACGGCTTTTCCATACAAAAAACCGGCCCCGGAATAAATATTCTGTTTAATGCCATCAAGCGGGACGGGCGAGATAAAATCCCTGATAAAGGTCTACCCCGAGTCCTACAAGATAATCAAATTCAGCCTTTTCCTCAACACCCTCTGCAACGACCAGCATACCCTTTGAATGGAAATGGGAAACAAGGCTCTCAACATTGTCCTGCTTCTCGGAATCATGGTCTATTCCTGAGATCAGTCCGCGGTCCAGCTTAACGATATCGGGTGACATAAGCTCTACGGTCTCAAGATCATTGATACCGCTTCCGAAATCATCCACCGAAAGCATGTTGTTCATCATCCTTACGGATCTGCTCTTCTCCTGGCAATCCTCTGCGGAGGAATAGGGATACTCAAGGTTCTCTACGATAAGTCTGTCGCGAAGATCCTCTCCGAAGGTCGCATAAAACACCTCGGATTCTTCCATACTCATACAATCCGAAGAAAAAGAATTGATCGATATTTTCTGAGTATATCCTCTCTCAAAGAACTCCTGCATCGCTCCGAAGAATGTAGCGACCTCAAGAACATGAAGCTTATCCTTCTTCGAATAATCATCGATAAGTTCGGTCACCGTCATTCCGTTGGGGCGCATAAGAGCTTCCCATGCATATGTTGTTTTGCCGTCTGCCTGAAAGATAGGCTGGAATACATAATTGATGGATAATTCCTTCAACGCATCCAGAATATCTTTGCCCAATGGTAAATGGTCAAAATTAATCATCTGATACCTGCTGTCCTTCGTGTCGTCAATAAACTATTCTTCAAAAATAGTCGGAGGAAATTGTTATCTGTACCCACGGAGCGCTATTCTAACATAATAATCAACAAAAAATCCATAGATAAATTAGAAACTTTACATAATTTTTATTATTTATAATCTTCACTATAAAGGTTTCTTCTATATAAAAGGATGGCCTATTATATAGGCCATCCCATTCAGAACATATTCAATTTGCGGATCAGTCATCGTAAGGATGAATGGTCTCGATGGTTCCGTCCTCTGCGATGTTGAGCTTGGTATACTTAACGCATCTTTCGTGGGTGATTCCCTTTGAAAGCTCACAGTCATGATAGAAAATATACCACTCGCCGTCTATCTCAAGGATGGAGTGATGTGTGGTCCATCCGAGAACGGGCTCCATGATCCTTCCCTTGTAGGTGTAAGGACCATCGGGCTTGTCACTCTCTGCATAGCAAAGATAATGAGTTGTTCCGGTTGAATATGAAAAATAATACTTTCCGTTGTACTTGTAAACCCAGGGATCTTCGAAGTATCTGCGATCCTCGTCACAAGCCTTTATGGGATCTCCGTTCTCATCAAGGATCTCGATATGCTTGGGAGCTGCTTTGAAGCCCTTCATATCGGGAGTAAACTCTGCGAAAAGAGGTCCGATGGCAGGAACATCGCCTTCCGGTCTGGGCTCATCGGGATTAAACTCTCCGGACTGCCACATCTCGAGCTGTCCGCCCCAAAGTCCGCCGTTATAGCAGTAAATTCTTCCGTCGTCATCTACAAGTACGGCAGGATCGATGCTGTAGCTGCCTTCGATGAAATTCTCGTGAGGCTTGAAAGGTCCTACGGGGCTGTCTGATTCCGCAACGCCGAGACGGAATTTAAGTTCCTTATCCTTGGCATGGAAAACAAGATAGTATTTTCCGTTTACCTTAACACAATCGGGAGCCCACATCTGCTGCTTAACCCAGGGAATGTCCTTGTAGTTGATGGCAACACCGTTGTCAACGCAGGGGGAATCCAGGTTATCCATTGATAATACATGGTAATCTTCCATCATGTACTGCGCTCCGTCATCATCGTCGGGAACGTCCAGCTCAATATCGTGTGAAGGATAGATATAGATCTTTCCGTCAAAAACGTGAGCCGAAGGATCGGCAGTAAACATATGGGTTACCAAAGGTTTTCTTTCGTTAGGTCTTCTCATAATCATTTCTCTTTCAGAATAATTATTTGGTTACCACTATATTTTTGCACAATTACAAAAAAATAACTTGTCAAAACTTGCCATGAATTGATTAATCTATGCTTATAAATGCTTCTTACCGTTTATAAATCTGAATGCAATCAATATAAAAATGTGCCGGCATTTGGGAAGCAACAAAATCTCCGCCCCAAGAACCGAACTCCGCAGATATTATCATATCGCAAGGTACGCTGCACGTTCCGTCACCATATTTATCACCGGGAAGATCAAATATCAGATTCGCCTCCCCGCATCCGTCAAGATAAACTTTATACCCCGTCTCTTCCCACAAGAACCAAAGATCATGATAACTGTCGCAAAAAGAAGAACCGGGATTATATACTACGCACTTGCTCTTCAGATTTTCATCGTATCCGTCCCAGTGAACGCTGGTACAAAATTCGTCCGCATGAGGAACATATTCGAAGATATCAATTTCAGCTCCATCGACAGCACCGTTTCCGACGGAACCTTCTTCCATCCTGTCCGTCAAAAGCCAGAAGGCATACCACAGCCCATCTGCATTATCAGTTTTAAATCTTATATGGTAAAGACCGTAGGTCTGCTCGTATGCCTTTGTTGAGCGCACACCTCCGCTTATCGGAATTCCGTCATCATCCACCGTACATGTTATTACCAGATTACCGTCCATAACCGTGGAGCAGGAATCCCTCCAACAGCCTCCGGCATCCTGACGTTCCATTTCCGGAACCCTTGCCCACATACCGGCATCGAACACATCAAAATCGTCATTTACCGCCAGCGTATACTCATTTCCCGCAAATGACAGTGTTTCCGTTGCAGCAGGGTAATTGCAGCATACGGCGTTTAGTGCAAAGATCATCGCATAGATAATTGCACTTATGTTATCAATTATCATTTCCATTTCCCACCAAATAAATAACCAAATGCTCCAGGAGCATATCCGGCTTAAAGTGAACCGTAACTAACACAAGAAATAGGATTTTAACAACATATCATGCATGTTAAAAGGGATAACCTCATCACTGCGGTATCCCCTTTTATAGTTTAAACCGTTGCTATCTTGATCAGATTGGTATTTCCGGAGGTTCCGTTTATCATTCCGCCGGTTATTACAACGCTGTCTCCCTCTTTAAGTGAAAACAGCTCCGTTGCGGTTTTCTGGGCATAATAGAAAAGTACATCCGTTGAATCGAACTTCTCGCATAGAACCGGAGTTACGCCCCAGGAAAGAGCAAGTCTTCTGTAGCTCTTCTCGCTTGTGGTTATTCCGACTATATCTACGGGACATCTGAATCGGGATACCATTCTAACGGTGATACCTGAGATGGAACATACGGCAATAGCTTTTGCATTAACATCTATTGCCATTCCGCATACCGCATGAGAGATACAGTCCACATTATTTTTCATTTCAAAAGAATTATTGTGGAATCTCTTTTCGTAATGGATCTCTGCCTCAGTGGATTCTGCGATGGAAGCCATCATCTTAACTGCCTGCTCCGGATACTTGCCCGCAGCGGTCTCACCTGACAGCATAACCGCTGATGTTCCGTCATATACCGCGTTGGCTACATCAGATACCTCAGCTCGGGTGGGACGGGGTGATGAGATCATCGACTCCAGCATCTCCGTTGCGGTGATAACTCTTTTACCCAGAAGTCTGCACTTGGTTATAAGACTCTTCTGAACAGCAGGAAGCTTTTCGGGAGCAATCTCCACGCCCATATCTCCGCGTCCGATCATTATACCGGAGCAAAGCTCACAGATCTCTTCGATATTGTCTATACCCGGCTGATTCTCGATCTTTGCTATAAGCTCAATATCAGGTGAACCGTTTGCCACCAGGAAATCCCTTACAGCTTTCAGATCGTCAGCTCTGGATACAAATGAACATGCGATAAAGTCAACTTCATTCTCAATACCGAACTTTATATCTTCCTTATCCTGCTCGCTTAAAAACTCGGTGCTCATGATCTTACCGGGGAAGTTCATGCTCTTCCTGTCGGAGAGATTTCCGTCCGTAAGAGTCTCGCAGATAACATCTTTTCCGGAGATCTCTTTTACAACGAAATCCATCAGACCGTTACTAACAAGAATATGATCACCGGGAACTACGTCCTTTGAAAGACCCTTGAAGTTAACGGATACACCTTCCTGATCCCCTACGCTATCCTCTTCCCTGAAAACAAAACGATCTCCGGCGCTCAGTGTTACCTTACCGTCCTTAAAGGTCTTGATCCTGAATTCCGGTCCTTTTGTATCAAGAAGTATTGCAATGGGAAGATGAAGCTTCTCACTTACCTTACGGATATTTTCAATCCTTTTCTTATGCTCTTCATGGGACCCGTGTGAAAAATTCAGTCTTGCAACATTCATTCCGGCAAGGCACAATTTCTCGATCATCTCGGGACTTTCACTGGCAGGGCCTATGGTACATACAATCTTTGTTTTTCTCATATTACTATCACTCCAATTCAGATATCCTCATTTACCAAGCTTCGCAGCAAGCTTATTAAAGTTCTCATCCTGATAAGGAATAAGCTTGTGCTTCTTGGGGCATTCCCAGGGAGTATCTACTTTAAGTTCTCCGGTTCCCTTAAAACATAAAGCAAGCTTTACGGAAGAAAAATGAAGAGGAAGCTTTTTAAGTGCTTTTGTCTCTATCTCATCATTTTCAAAAAATACAAAATTATCTGCGTCGGTCTTAAGATCTTTTATATTAGGGATCAACTGTCCGCCGTTCTTAAGCGGAATAACACCGATTCCGGTTGATATTACATTAACAAGAAAGCCTGCGTAATTACGTGTATCAAATGCAATCTGCTTTTTATAGTCCAGGCTATTATGGAACTCTCCCACCTTCTCCTGAACGGAAGCATTGATTGCACCGGCAACTGCTCCCGCAACCAATCCGCCTACTACACCGCCTGCCTTCGCACCTGCTATTGTAGAGTTTGCAGTCATAATATCTCCCGCGTATGAAGCGGTGCCAAAATCCCTGTTAGTCACAACAACAATGCAATTATCATCTTCGGAGCATCCAACCTGTGAAAACAAATCGGTTACAGCCTTAAGATCACCGAGTCCTTTAATATCTACATTTTCCATAACCATTCTCCATTATAGCTCATAAGCACAACAAATATATTTATAATCTTTCACAGATATATTTGCAAGTTGAGTGATTATCTTATAAAGCTTTAAAACATATAGATCTCAGACTGCCTCAACCACGAACTCATAATCATCTGCGATAAGTTGCAATTGTGATTCTATATCTTCAGCATTATCACATCCGGTCACAGCCAAACATATCGCTGTCACTATTATCAAAAACAATTTGATTCCGGAATCATTTATTCTCATGCCGATTATTCTCCAATAAAACAATCCTTTGCACTTTAATAATTGAGGTTTTGTAACAACACCTTTCAAAGCAAAGCCATAAGATCAAAGTATTTGAGAGATATTATGGCCCACCCGGTTGCTTATTCATCCCGAAAACATGGAATAGGCTATAAATCTGTATTATTTAAAACTTATTATAGCCCACTCGGTTACTTATTCATTCCAAAAACGAGGAACAGGCTATAGATCTGTATTATTTGAAACTTATTATAGCCCACCCTCAGTTACCGGGTCGCCTTCTGCACACAAAATAAAAACCCTCAGGCTTTTGCCTGAGGGTCTTTATTTTGGATGCGGAAGGCGGGACTTGAACGAATTTCGACCTTTAAAAAACCAGTAAAATAGGAGGTTTGCACGCTCATCCATTTCTTTCAGACCACCTATAGACCATTTTCAGACCACTTTTACAGACCATAAAGGTCTGTTTTTTTTACCCTTTTTCAAGACGGAGGAATTAATGAAGGTTGTTTACAGCTCAGGGAACTTAATAGTTGATGAGGTTGGAAAGATCCAATTAATGGGAAATATCATTCCAGAAGCCTGGTATCATACCGTGGTTAACGAAAACGGTAAACCAAATCTCTTGGCAATCAATATTCTTGCCGACATCGTATATTGGTACCGTCCTACTGAGATCAGGGATGAAAAATCCGGGAACGTCACTTATAAAAAGAAGTTCTATGACAAGGATTTTCTGCAAAAATCATATGCTGACATCTGTAATAAGTTTAACTGCAGCGAAAAACAGGTTCGCGAGGCATTAAAGCTTCTTGAGAATCTTGAAGTGGTTCAAAGACACTTTAAGGCCGTTATGACCGGTTATGGTAAGCTGCCAAACATTATGTTCCTGGAATTATTCCCTGAAACTCTAAAAAAGCTTACTTTCCCCAGTGGTAATACATGTTTCCCTTTTGGGAAGGATGTGGTTCCCGATTTGGAAACACCTATTGCCCCGGAGGGTAATACAATTACAAAGAATACTACAGAGATTACAACAGCTATATATAGCCCCATCCCAAATCATATGGATAAAGAGCAAATCCAGAGTTCATATTCTCACAGGAAGTATGTTAATCAGTTCAACAATTATCCTCAAAGGGATGATTATGATTTTGAAGAACTCGAAAGAAGGCTTGTCAAAAACTAACAGAAAGCTTCAGATCCTTTATCAATACAGACCAGAAGCTCTTATAATTATA
>JAGCUO010000157.1 GCA_017962825.1 Lachnospiraceae bacterium
ATTTCCTCATATGCCTTGGCAAATTCCGGATCGTTCATCTTTTTGGATTTATACTCTTTAAGATTCATGTTAACCCTCCTTATGGCGACTTAACCAATCTGCACGCCTTTCCTTCGCCAGCTTAAGTTCTTTAGCCGGAGTTTTCTGCGTTTTCTTTACAAATCCGTTTGTCGCTACAATCTTCTTTCCTACATAAAAGAAATACATCACTCTTGTGATATTACTTCCTTGTTTACAGCGAAGTTCAAAAATACCATCCTCAAGATGTTCTGAGTAGGGCATACGTAATTCAGTCCCTTTCTCTTCCAGTATTTCCATAAGTCCCACCAACTTTGCAGACATCTTGGAATCCAGAGAATCCAAAAACTCTGCTACCGGCTCCCTTCCGTCTTCGCTTGAGTAAAATTCAATTTCAAATGCCATAAGATCCTCTTCTGTAATCATTATATGAGATATATCTCAACCTGTCAACATTTCACTTACCTATCAGATCACTACTTGCCGCGTGATTCCACATGCTCTATGTCATCCGTCAGTCATCCACCTGCATATTACGCGGCTCACCTTTGATTCGCATTATTGTTTCCTTCTGGATGTCAGTCAATTCTTCATATTGCTTTTTTTCAAGCACAAGAGCAGCCCAGGCCGTCTTCATCATCGGACACCGTGGGCATGTTCGTGCAGAAACCACTCCATAACTTCCCATAAAGGGCGGATAATCCCATCCTGCCTGGTATGCTTCTTCCGGTGTCATGATCTCAGTCTTCCCGCAGACCTCACAAACATATTTCATTTTCTCCATAGTCTCTTTCCACCTTTTCAGATCTTCATTTATACTCGGCCAAGCAGATCCATCAGTCCGAGCATCCCCTCTTCTCCCAGTTTGATCAACAATATCGGTATTGCCTCGATCGCAGCACCTGCCAAAAACATTTCAACGAAAACCGGTCCATCCATTATTTTCGTTATTACGCAGAAAACACTTGTTAACATCAGAACAAATCCCAGTATACTCGTTACAGTCTCCACAACCCCGCCTATAGCGCCCCAAAAGCTGAGAGCAACGAGTAAAAGTAATCGAACGGGCAGGAGCACCAATCTGATTGGGAACAACAGAATTGCCTTTAATATCCGCATTATAAATTCCCCCTCTCCTTTTCCATGAGCACCTTATACGCTACAAGTCTAAGAACATACTCCGGCACCTGTGATGTACCAAGCTCCCAGTCCTGCATAGTGCGATACGGAATAGCAAGCCACTCAGCAAACTCCTTGCGATTCATGCCGGTCATATTTCTAACTGCAACAAAAGACGCTGCAAGCAGTCTTTTCCTTCTGTCGCTTTCCATCCTTTCAATGCTCTCATTTTCGATAAGAACACCATTTGCAATGAATTCAAGATCTTTAAGCTCTTTCTTTTTCATCCTACGCCTCCTTGTATACGGAATCCGTATATACTTTCAGTTTCATTATATACACGGAATCCGTATGCGTCAACAGTATGATCAACCCTCTTCGTCTTGTTTTTTCTTCCAATCAGCAAGAAGATCAAAAAGAACTTTTTCCATTTGTGTCTTGGTATAAAACGTGGGGAAGTATTCCTGGAGCTTTTTCTTTGTGATTGTGAGCTGCTGAAATCTGTTACTCTCGTCCTTGGGCGCATTCTCATTCAGGATCCGCATGAGTTCCATCTTTGTAATGGTGTCATTCTCTTTCAGGTAATCTCTCAATGCAAAAATCTGAAATGTCTTGCAGATTTCATTCTCACACATATACTCGTAAAGCATCTCCTGAACTTCGTGATCCAGGAAAGATACTTCCACTGCTGTAGCAAGAGCCAGTACTTTCTTATCAACCAGTTCCAAAATCGACGGAATGAGTTCTACCAGTCGAAGATATCGATGTAACTGTCCGCGACTTTCACCAACCTTTTCTGCAAGTTCATCATCTGCCCGGCCTTCCGGCAACTTCGTCCCAATTCGGGACGAAGTTAAATCATTTCGCTGGCCTTGTCTGCGCATTGCATCATATCGCATCTTGTACGCGAACGCTTTTTCACTTGGCAGGATCTCTTCTCTCTGCAGATTGGAATCAACCATCGCCAGGACAGCTTCATCATCGTCGTACTTCTTTACGATTGCAGGGATCCTTTCCAATCCGATTTCCTTAACTGCAAATAACCGTCGATGACCGGAGATCATTTCATATTCTCCGTCTTCAAGTGGCCTGACAGTAACCGGAACCAGCACACCGTTTAACATGATGCTTTCCACAAGTTCATGCATCTTTTCATCATCCAGAACCTTAAACGGATGATCCTTGAACGGCCGGATCTTTGCAACCTCGATCTCATCACAACCGGCTACCGAAGGAACACAGAGCAGTTCATCAATGGATGTCATCTTGATCTTTTGCCCAACTCTCTTAGCCACGATCCAACACCTCCTCCGTCAATGTCCGGTACGCATTAGCAGCCTTTCCTTTCGGATCATACTGATAAATGCTGGAGCCTTCCGCACTGATCTCTGCAGCACGCACAGAAAGCGGGATGCAGGTATGAAATACTCCGATCTGATTCGAGTAAGTATCTATGACAAGCTGAGAAATATCCCTGGCATAATTTGTTCTGGAATCTACCATCGTAAGCAATATCCCTTCGATTCTGAGATTCTTATTTAGTCTCCTCTGTACGCGACCGATGGTTTTAATGAGCTGCTCCAAACCTTTTACCGGGAGATATGCAGCCTGCACCGGGATCAGAACGCTGTCCGCACAAGCCAGGGCATTGATCGTAAGCATTCCGAGCGAAGGCATACAATCGATGATGATATACTTGTAGTCATATTCTGCTTTGAGATATTCAACGATGCTCCGAAGCATAACCTCTCTGCTCATGGCATTTACCAGATTGATCTCAAGAGCTGACAATTCGATATTGGCCGGAATAAGATCCACACCTTCATCGTGCTGGATGATTGTCTCCGTAAGAGACAGTTTCTTCTCTTCCATCACTTCCGTCAAAAGAGTAGACAACGTATATTCAATACGGTCCGGCTCCCTATATCCCAGACTGATCGTCATGGAGCCCTGGGGATCTCCATCGATCAATAAAACCTTGTTGCCCTCTGCAGCCAGTCCGATCCCAAGATTTACAGCTGTGGTGGTCTTTCCGACCCCGCCTTTCTGATTAGCTACTGCGATAACCTTACACATGATCTTCGCCCTCCTTAGTTACTTTCCGGATCTCCGTACATTACTTCAATGTACTCATCCAGTTTTTCAGTATTCACAAGACAGATACGCTTGATGCGGTATACTGCCTTAGCCTCATTAGCAAGATCCATAAATGAATGGATTCCCATAGAATAAAGGATCGCGCCCTCATCATATCTGACCC
>JAGCUO010000158.1 GCA_017962825.1 Lachnospiraceae bacterium
ACAAATGGCAGAGAAAAACGACAAACTGGAACAATTAAGAAAGGAAAGGGATGAAGCACTGCTTGAACTTGATCAGGCCATGCACAGGATGAATCGTACCGAAAATCAGATCGAACGGCTTGATAAAACTGCAAGAAAAACCAGAACACATCTCCTGTGTTTTAAGGCGGCTCACATCGAATACATCTTTCCGGTGATCAAGGATGCATCCAAAACAGACTTCATTCAATTCTGTGACGGGCTTATAAAGGTACCGGGAGTCAAGGAGTATTCGAAGAGATTCAAAGCAAAACCGATCGGGGAGGTGATAAAGTAATGGCTTTATATCATTTTCACGTTACACAGGTATCGCGCGGAGCCGGGCAAAGTGTTATTGCATCTGCGGCATATCGGTCAGGCGAAAAGCTGCATGATCATTATTACGGCGAAAGTCACGATTACACAAAAAAGAACGGAGTGATCATGTCCAATGTCATTAAGTTAAGTGTGACGACTATAAGACTCTTATACCAGAAATGGTATAGGGGTCTTTTTTTTCTGAAAAAAAATATTTGACAGCAGGACTGAAAAGTGCGGCCGCTTTGGCTACTGATTATATTTTAGAGGTAGCGAAAGCGGCCCTTGAAATTGTAAGCATAATTCTCGATTTCAAGGAGGTGCACATGAAACCACAAATGGTAAAGAATCTTTTGATGTCTCAGATTAAAACAGTTGCAGCGAACGCCAAGTCTTTCTGCATCGATGCAGAAAGAAACTTCTCTAGAAAAAGAAAACTGACTATGGAAAAGGTTATTTCAGGAATAATAGGCATGGGAAGCGGCAGTCTTACAAATGAATTGCTGGATCTCTTTAATGATAGTCCAGAGACTCCAACTTCATCTGCTTTTTGTCAACAACGATGCAAGATAACTGTAGAAGCTTTTGAAGCAGTATTTCGCCTCTTTTCAAAAAAGCTTTGTGATTCTTTTGAGGATGAACTGCCTGTACTGGCTGTAGATGGTTCAAAAATTCAAATCCCAACCAATCCAGATGACGTGGATTCCTTTCTGCCCGGCTCAAACGGCCAGAAACCCTATAATCTTTTGCATCTGAATGCTTTGTATAACCTCAATCATCAAATCTATCAGGATGCAATTATTCAAAAGGTTAAGTCTGCCAATGAACATTTTGCTCTTATAGAGATGGTTGACCGTTCTTTGTTGCGTAGTGCTCTTTTGATGGCTGATAGGGGATATGAAAGCTACAACAACCTTGCTCACGTTCAGGAAAAAGGATGGTATTTTCTGTTTCGTATCAAAGATGGAGACTATGGTATCAAACAAGGATTGTCATTACCAAATGAGGAGTTCTATGATGTCAGTTTTGAACTCAATCTCACGCGAAAACAGACAAATGAAGTGAAGGAATTGATAAAAGACAGGAACCATTATAGGTGGATCCCGAGTGACGTGGTTTTTGATTACCTTCCGCCCAAAAGTCGGAAAATAGATCCGGTCAGATTCTATAAACTATCATTCAGAATCGTGAGATTTCCTATATCTAACGATACTTATGAAACAATCATAACTAATCTTCCCACAGATAAGTATCCGGCAGAAGAAATAAAAAGGTTGTATTCATTGAGGTGGGGAATTGAAACATCTTTCAGAGATCTGAAATATACTATGGGAATGCTTGATTTCCATTCAAAAAAGGTGGAATGCATACAACAGGATATCTTCGCACATTTGATAATGTATAACTTTGCGGAAATGATTACCTCGCACGTAGTCATTAAGAAAAAGCAAAGTAGGAAATATACATATAAAGCTAACTTCTCGGTCGCTGCTCATATGTGCAGAAAGTATTACCGCGGTATTACATCGCCACCTGATTTGGAAACCATCATATCAAGAAATCTTGTACCCATTAGACCAGACCGGCATCGAGATAGATACCCGTCTGCAAGAATCTTTAGAGGTTTCCTATATAGAGTAGCATAAAGCTATGGATTTTACACGTGCTCAGCAGGCGGATTTCCATCCGTCTATTTGTTGTGTAAATAACCATGTAAAAAGAGGATGCTGGAACAATTCCAACATCCTCTTTAAAACTTTTCCCTCGTGTTACAATGCTAACTTAATGACATTGGTCACAGACCCGGGATTTTTTATTTCATATTTACATTACCTTTGATAGAGACTGTATCGCGTTATCTTCTATAACGCACTCATAATGCTCCTTGAAGTAGTATTCGCTTGTCGGAAGCATCTTCTCAAGCTTTCCGTACTCGGAAAGTATGTTGCAGGCCTTGTTATAGCTTTCGGTTGAACTCTCCGTCTTGCTCAAAACAAGCATATATCTTCCGCTTCTTTCATCCTTGAATAATGAATTCTTGTCATCGTATATCCCGCCTAAGACTACGCTGGGACGAATAACCGATGCCATTGAATCAAATGAAAAGATCTTTGCGGCATATGTCTGTTCACCGCTTTCCTGCGCAGAGGCATCTGACTGATCGTTCTCTGCTTTTCCAAGGATCTGAGCAGCTTCCTTTTTAAGCTTCTTGAACAGATCCATCACTTCATCCTGTGAATGAACTATCGTATCATCCAAAAGATCCGAATCCGAATCAAAATCATCATCGCTGTCCTCAGCATCGGGCGCAAACCTTGAAAATCTCGTATCGAGCTCTTCAGGATCCTCAACCTTTGTAATGATAAGAACTATGCAATCCGCACTCAGCGGTATCGCTTCTATCATAAGAGGAATGTTATCTGCTTCGAAGCCGAACTTCAAAGCTGCCTGCTGCATCATATCCCTAAAGAGGTTTTTAGCCTTTTCAGTTCCGTATGCTATTTCACTGAGCTTGAGTTCTCTGTCCGCCAGATCCGCTTTCGTAAGCGTGCAGCGTATCTGATTGTCATTGACTTTTTCAATCTTCATAGGCTTTACCTCCTCATAGTATTTTTCGGCTAAAGTGAGCACAAAGTTTACTCTATTTAGTATCTGTATTTTACCAAATGTAGTTTCAATGTCAATAGAAAGGCACGCGGGCACGTCAGATTTTATAAAAAAATAATAATTGGACTCTTCAAAACTTCCTTGTTATATCCGATTTAATGTATTAGAATAAACGTACCGGGATATAACCGGCTGTGTATTAAATCTTAAGGAGGTTTTACATTATGGCATATTGTATCGGTGATTCATGCATCAGCTGCGGTTCTTGTGAAGGTCAGTGCCCTGTTGGCGCTATCAGCATGGGAGACGGCCAGTTCGTTATCGATGAGACACTCTGCATCGACTGCGGAAGCTGCGCAGGTCAGTGCCCCGTTGGCGCTATCTCAGAAGGCTAATATCAAAAAGAATCGAAAAACGATAAAAAAACCCGGCATATGCCGGGATTTTTTATTGTGATTCTTCTTTTCTTTTCTTTTCAAGATTTCTAAACATCGTATACTGAGGAAGCCATGCAAGCTCGACCGTACCAACCGGACCGTTACGCTGCTTGCCTATAATGATCTCTGAAATGTTCTTCTTTTCTGTATCCTTGTTGTAGTAATCCTCTCTATAAATAAACATTACTACATAGGCATCCTGTTCTATCGCACCCGATTCTCTAAGATCCGACATCATCGGTCTGTGATCAGGTCTCTGTTCCACCGCACGGCTTAACTGACTGAGCGCAATTACCGGAACATTTAATTCTCTCGCTAGTCCTTTGAGCGATCTTGATATCTCCGAGATCTCCTGCTGTCTTGAATCCGATCTGCCGCTTCCGGTCATCAGCTGCAGGTAGTCTATGATGATTATATCGAGCGGATGATCCATCTTGTACTTTCTGCATTTGCTCCTGAGTTCTCCTATCGAGATACCCGGAGTATCATCTATTATAAGATTTGAGGATCCGATGACTCCGGCGGATTCAACAAGCTTCTCCCATTCATTGTCATCCAGTTTTCCGTTTCTTAAATGCTGCGCATCGACTCTTGATTCAAGCGAAAATATTCGGTTTACCAGCTGTTCCTTGCTCATCTCGAGCGAGAAGATCACAACACCCTTCTTTTCCTTGAATGCCATATGCTGGGCTACATTTAGAACAAATGCGGTCTTACCCATTGAAGGTCTTGCAGCTATAAGTACAAGATCGGAAGGCTGCATTCCGGATGTCATGTAATCAAGATCCGCAAATCCTGTCGGTATCCCGGTAACCGTTCCCTTTGCCATGTAGGCTGCCTGTATACGATCGAGCGCATTTACAACGACCTGTCTTATCGGAGTTATCTCGCCGGTGTTTCTTTTCTGCACCAGCTCAAAGACCTTTCTCTCTGTGGTATCAAGAATAGACTCCATGGGCTCTTTAGCCTCATAGCAGGTATTCTCGATCTCGCCCATGAGCTTTATCATCTTTCTTAAGGTCGATCTGTCCGCTACTATCTGCGCATATGATCTTAAGTTATATGATGTCGGAACATTTGCTACGATATTTCCGATATATTCAAGGCTGCTGACTTCAGGCGGAACATCCTTTTCCTTGAGTCTGTCCTGAAGAGTTACAGGATCGACTGGTTTGCCTTCATTATAAAGCTCCACCATCGCATCAAAAATGATACCCAGCTGCTTGTTGTAAAAATCATCCGCGCTTATTATCTCGGATGCAACTGCGATACCTTCTCTGTCTATGAGCATGGAGCCGATGACCGACTGTTCGGCTTCCCTGCTGTTTGGTAGGGTTCTTCTGAGTATTGCTTCTTCTGACATATCTAATTCTGTTCTTTAACTTTTACCTTGAGTGAGCCTGTAACCTGAGGATGCAGCTTGACCTTAACATCAAATACGCCGAAGGATCTGATGGGCTCCGCAAGCTGTATCTTCTTTTTATCAATGTCAACCTTGCACTGATCCTTGAAAGCCTGTGCTATCTCCTTGCCGGTTACAGATCCGAACAGTTTTCCGCCTTCTCCGGCTTTTATAAATATCGTTACCTCTTTTGATTCAAGATCCGTTGCAAAGGCCTGAGCTGCCTCAAGCTGTTCCTGAGCGATCTTTGCATCATTGTTTTTCTTAAGCTTAAGGTCGTTCATGTTTGATGCGTTTGCCTCGACACCGAGATTCTTTTTCAGGATGCAGTTACGTGCATATCCTTCGTTAACATCAACTATGTCTCCCTTTTTTCCAAGGCTTTTTACGTCTTCTAGCAGTATTATCTTCATTATATATCTCCCTCATCCAGCATCTTGTCCAATGTATATTTGAGCTGTGCCATTGCTTCATCAACAGTCACGCCTTCAAGCTGACAGCCCGCCATAGTGATATGTCCTCCGCCGCCCATTCTCTCCATTATTATCTGAACATTGACTTCGTCTATGGATCTGGCGCTGACATAGATCTTGCCCTGGAAATCCGTGAGGACAAAGCTTGCCTTTATGCCGCGGATATTAAGCAGTTCGTTCGCTGCCTGAGCACCGATAACTGTAGGGCTGGGCAGATCCTCAGCAGTGCAAACGGATATTGCAAAGGATTCGCGGTAAATCTCT
>JAGCUO010000159.1 GCA_017962825.1 Lachnospiraceae bacterium
AGTGGGGACGTACCCCTTTGGTAGTAATATATTACTTACAATGGGGTACGTCCCCACTGTCATATATATATCAACTTTATATTATTCCGACATCTCAAGTTCGCCTGCATTGTATCTGCGAACGATGCTCTGGATCCTCTCATTGGGATTGAGGAGATCGGAGATTGATGAATCGTGATTGAGAGTATCGATGATATATGCGATATACTTGCTCAGATCACAACTGATGTACCACTCCTTCTTAAGAAGCTCGGGAGTCTGGTAGATCAGGTTGGTGGTAAGGACTCTTGAGATAAGGCCCTTCTCGTAAGCCTCGTCAAATCTTGACAGACCGCCGGTGAAAAGTCCGAAGGTGGCGAATACGAAGATCTCGCCTGCATTTCTCTTCTTCAGCTCAGCTGCAACCTCGAGAACAGAATCTCCGGATGAGATCATATCATCAATGATGATCATATCCTTGCCTGCAACATCACTTCCCAGGAACTCATGGGAGATGATGGGATTTCTGCCGTTTACGATCCTTCTGTAATCGCGTCTCTTATAGAACATACCCATATCAAGTCCGAGAACGTTTGCGATATAGATAGCTCTTCTCATTCCGCCTTCATCGGGTGAAATGACCATCATATGGTCCGCATCGATCTTGAGGCCCTTAACATGCTTTAAGAGACCCTTGATGAACTGATAAGGTGTCTGAACGGTCTCGAATCCGTTCAAGGGAATAGCATTCTGAACTCTGGGCTCATGTGCGTCGAAGGTGATGATGTTATCGACACCCATACGTACAAGCTCCTGAAGAGCTATTGCACAGTCCAGAGATTCTCTGGAAGTACGTCTGTCCTGACGGCTCTCATAGAGGAAAGGCATGATAACGGTAATCATTCTTGCCTTACCGCCTACTGCTGCGATGATCCTCTTAAGATCCTGATAATGATCATCGGGGGACATGTGATTCTCATGTCCGCAAAGTGAATAAGTCTCGGAATAGTTAAGGACATCCACAAGGATGTAAAGATCGGCACCTCTTACGGATTCAAGGATTTCTCCCTTTCCTTCACCGGATCCGAACCTGGGTACTCTTGCTTTGAGAAGATACGAGTCTCTCTGATATCCCGAAAAAGCAAGCGACCCTTTATGCTCGCTCTCTCTTTCGAAACGCCACTTGACCAGATATGAGTCTACTTTCTGGGCAAGATTCCTGCATCCGTCGAGGGAAATGATCCCCAGACTTCCTACGGGAATGCTTTCAAGATTTCTTTTCTCTTCACGCTTGGGCATATTATATTCTCCTGTCATAAAACGCTCCGGAGATCCGGACCGTATAATCTCAAGACATCATATGAACCCGTTATTCTCGAAAAAACTCTGTCGGAATAACGGTCTCTTAACTGGGCAAGTTCCAGATTGGTGGATATGATCACCGACCTTCTGGAATTGTACCTCTCCGTTATGATCGAAAACAGTTCCGTTCCCACAAAAGAATTGGTCATCTCGGTGCCCAGATCGTCCACGATCAGAAGATCGCAGTCATAAATCCTCTCTCTTACGGCAGCCACATCGGGAAGCTTTTCCTTTGAAAACTGTGCCTCTGCCAGTGTATCGAAAAGAGTCTTGGCACTCATATATACCACGCTGTGATATGTAGCGATAAGATCGGATGCTATACAACAGCTCAGGAACGATTTGCCGGTACCTACTGTACCACAAAAAAGGATATTTCGGTAGTCCGTGTCAAAAGTATCGATGAACCCTCTGCAATACTCCACCGCTTTGACAAAGTGATCCTTGGTCTCTTCGTCAAATACGTCGGTACGCATTACGGAAAAGTTGTTGTTCTTAAGAAGGGCGGCCATTCCGGACTGCTCCAGAAGGATCTCAGACTCCCTTTTCCTGAAACATTTGCACTTTTCAGCGGGCCCGTCAGATTTTACGATAAATCCCGTATCTTTGCAATAAGGACAAGTATAAATCCTGTCCGCATAGGCAGGGTCCACGCCTGCTGCCTTTATGAGAGTTTCCCTCTCTGCCCTTGCCTGAGCAAGCTTATCGGTATATGCAGCCTCATCGTTTCCTTTGAGGGCCGCCAAAGCTTTTTCCGTAAGGATATCCATTATCTTCTGATCGGATTCCTTAAGTTCGGGGTGTTCGGAATAGACCTTCTTCAGCCTCTCGTCACGGATCCTTTCATTTTCGATCCTTATGCTGCTGTATTCTTCCTGCAACCTTTCAAAGGCTCCGTTCTGAAGTGCCATTAGCCCGCTCCGTTTCAGTTCTTGATAAGCTTTTTCTCAAGTTCCTTAAAATCTATGTCGGTTCTCTGTGAAAATCTGTTGAATTTATTGGTGGAATTATCTCCGGCACCGGGTCCCTTTATGACTACCGGATTCTTTTCCGCAGATGCTTCGAAGGCTTTATCCAGATTCTCAACATCTCCCAAGTTTCCTACGCCCTTATCCTTCCAGTTCTTAAGGATCTTGTCGGCATACTGGAAACGGTTCTTCTCCGTTGCCATAACGGTCCTGTCGCAGGCTTCCAGAATAATATCATCGGAAAAGCCGTACTCTCCGGTCCATTTGGTTATATAAGAGACTTCTTTGTCGGTAGGGGTATTACCCGTCTTACCGAGCTGTCTCATAATGTCGTAAACTTTTCTGTCATACCTTCCCGGAGCATTTTCCGCTTCCTGAGGAGTGGTTATACCGCGCTCTTTCCAGGATATGGCAACCTTTTCAATATATCTGAAATCGGACTTATTTCTTGAAGCACAAGTTTGGAGGAGGTGATCGAAAAGTTCGTCCGAAAAACCGAGTTCATCGCAGATATATATTATGGTGCCGATATCCGAAGGTGAAAGAGGCTTCTTCCTGTATTCCTCGGCGAGATAGAATATATCTATTCCGCTTTCGGAAGAGGTATGGGAAGATTTGAATTCCCTTACCATGGAAGGGGTATAAGAAGGCTTTGCGGGTATCGCTGTAGCCTTGTTTTCGGCCTCTGCATTACTTTCCGCAGCCTTTCGTTCATTTTCGCTGAATACGGTCTGTTTTCCGGGAGACGATACGATCGTCTGGGGAACGACAAGCGTCTGGGGTAAATGAGTGGACTCCACCGAAGGAGAAGCACTGTCACTCCTGCACAGATTCTTAAGGTGTACTCCGCAAAGGTTTCCTGCCTCGTCGTAATCAAGATCCAGTATTCCCTTGCTCTGCCAGTACTTAAATGCTCTGAGTACGTCCTTCTCGGTATAATTGAACCTGTCTGCGATATCCGTTACGGATGTCTCGAGATTGGCGCTCATCATACGCACGGTATAGAGATATACCTTAAGCTGCGCATCATTCGCATCGGTCATGTACTCATCGATGAACCTGTTTGAAAGGATCGTCGCATTTATGTAGCTGTCCTGATAGATTGTTAACTGTGACAAAAAAGTGACCCCCGTTCGCCGCCTGATCCAAATCAGCGGTAATACCACTTATATCACAAAGGCCACTTTCGCAAAATGGACAAAATGACGATTTATCAGAAACCATGCGGTTTTCAAGGTTAGCCACAAACTCGGTGGATTAAGTGGATTAAGTGGATAACAGGTGTAAGGTCCGCATGGATACTGGATTAAGATATCCACAGAATAATTAAATAATCCACGGTATTTTCAACCCGTCAGGATCGAAACACCGTGGATATGTGGAAAGATCAGCCGTTTAATAACGAATCGCCTATTTTATATACATCTCCGGCACCCATAGTTATCAACATATCTCCCTCTTGGCAATTTTTTCGGAGGAAGTCCTCAATTTTTTCAAAAGAGGGGAAATAATAACTTGCGGTACCCTTTTTTCTGACAGCTTCGGCAAGAATTTCGGAACTCATTCCCAAGGTATCAGTTTCTCTTGCCGCGTATATATCCGCAAGAACAACTTTATCCGCCATACTTAAAACTTCCGCAAAATCATCAAAGAAAGCCTTGGTCCTGGTATAAGTATGGGGCTGGAAAACAACCCAGAGATCCTTGTGCTTGACGGACTGAGCCGCTTTCATGGTAGCTCTGATCTCGGTGGGGTGATGAGCGTAATCATCAACCAGCATTACCCCGTTCAGTATCGTTCCCTTTTTCTGGAATCTTCTGTCCGTTCCTTCAAAAGTATTAAGCGCCTTGGATACTGCGGTCTCTTCAGCACCCACCGCATCCGCAAACGCACATGCAGCCAATGCGTTCAGTACATTGTGCTCACCGGGTACTCCAAGATGGATATGCATCCTGATCTTGCCGTGAACCTTCAGATCAAACTCGGGACATCCCATATCGTCATAAAATACATTGTCCGCAGTATAATCGGGTTCTTTTCCCTCAGAGGAAAGTCCGAAGGTCACAACCCTGCAATCAAGACCGTCCGTGATATATTCCGTATTATCGATGGCGGAATTAATAATGAGTGTTCCGTCCTCAGATACTAGATTTGCAAATTTTTTAAAAGAAGACCTGATATCATCCAGATCCTTGAAGAAGTCCAGATGATCTTCTTCTATATTAAGGATAAGTGCGATATCCGGAAAAAAGTCCAAAAAGCTGTTGGTGTATTCGCAGGCCTCGGTTACAAAGAAATCCCTTCCTCCGACTCTTATGTTTCCACCTATTGAAGGAAGCATTCCTCCGACGGTAATGGTGGGATCCGTATCCTGTGCCAGGAGGATCTCACTTATCATGGATGTGGTTGTGGTCTTGCCGTGGGTTCCGCTTATGGCTATGGACGTCTTATAATTCTTCATCAGCTGTCCCACAAGCTGTGCACGGGTAAGTGAAGGAATTCCCCGTCTCTTTATCTCGATATATTCGGGATTATCCGGGTGAATGGCTGCCGTAAATACCGCAACGGCGATATCATCGGTGATATTCTCGGCCTTCTGACCGTAATAAACCTTGATTCCTTCTTTTTCCAGAAGATCCGTGACTTCCGAAGGGGCTCTGTCAGAACCCGATACGTCGAAACCTTCACGCTTAAGTATGGTAGCCAGACCGCTCATACTTATGCCGCCGATTCCGACAAAATAAACCTTTACAGGCTTAGAAAAGTCGATATTATACATCTCGCGCCTCCAATTGCTTAAAAAAGCAGTAGACATAATTCGGATAATAAGATATTATCTCCCTTGTGTCCTAAACAGGTATTATAGCATTTTTCGCTTATGTCTGCATCCCGGGCATTTTTATCGTAACTCGGTCAGTTCGAAACCTTCCTGACCTAGCAAAAATTCAAAATCTGTTTTAGATTTACTTGTCTGCTTTCCGTATTGCTTCTTCAAAAAGCCTCGACAATGCCCGCATTGTCTGCGTTTTTTTCATCGCAATCCAAAAAGCATCCTTCGTAAATCAAAAACATCTTTTTCGAATTTTCGCTTAAAACAAAACTAGAGGAAAAACAAATGAAAAAAAACAAAGAAGTTCTGTTCATCTCCTACGGTGCTGTAATAGCAGCACTCTACACCGTGCTTACTTATTATGCAGGTGCTCTCAACCTCGCCAGTGGGGTTATCCAGGTAAGATTCTCCGAAGCACTTACCATTCTTGCAGCATTCACTCCTGCTGCCATTCCCGGACTCTGGATCGGATGTATCATCAGTAATATCCTTCTTGCGTGTGATCCCTTAGATGTGGTATTCGGTTCGTTTGCAACCCTTATCGGTGCGATCGGAACCTTCCTTCTCACACATTCATACAGCGACGAAAAATGGTATTTTAAATCCGGTAAAAAGAGCATGTTCCTCGCTCCTCTCCCTCCCGTGGTTTCAAATACCCTTATCGTTCCTTTTATACTGGCATATGTATATCATTTTGAAGGGGGAATTCCTTACTTCATGCTGACCGTAGGTGCCGGTGAAGTCCTCAGCTGCTACGTACTGGGACTTATTCTTTACACCGCTCTGATCAAGCGTAAAAATCAGATATTTCTGGCTTAATAAACCTTTAAACAAGTCTTAAACGAACTCCTGTGAGGTCCTATGCTATATTCAAAGTGTAGGATCACATAGGAGATTTTTTTATGAAATACAGATTACTGGCAGCAGTTCTTATTACTGCATTTTCTATAACCGCTTGCGGCAAGCCTGCAGGTGAAACCATTGAAGAGATCACAGTTCCCACTCAGGAGATAGTTGAAGAAACCGAGGACATTCCTGAGGATGAGGTGGAGATACACGAAGAGTATAACGAACCTACGAATGCTCCCACCGTAATTGAGGAAACTGCGGAAATAACGGAACCCTTCGAGTTTAATCCTCATGTCTTCTCCGACAGAGATACGGATGTTTGGGGCGAAGATACGAAAGAAGCATTCTTCAATTTCTGCGATGCCATCAGAAACGGTGAAGATACCTTCGAATGTCCCAGTGAAAGAGTTTATTACAATGTGGTCGGCGGAAGACTGATAAATTATTATTTCCCCGTTGCGTATACCCTTATAAACGATGAATATTACCAAAACACCGGATACAGCAACGGAGTGGGGCAGATCCCCTACGGTGAAAATAAAGAAGAATTCCTCGCCCGCGAAAAAAGATTCGAAGCCATCATCACAGACATCATTAACGCAAATGTAAGAACCGATTACTCCGAATTCGAAACCGCACTTTCTCTGTACATCTATATGACCCAGAATTATTCGTATGACTACGATATGTACGCAGAGATGTACACCACCAGAGGCGATGAGATCGCGACCTACAGAGCTCTTATGGAAAAACAGGGAATCTGCATGGAACTTGCGGGTGTTTACAATTATCTGCTCCTGCAGTGCGGTGTGGAATCCGATGTGATCACCGGAGAAAATCCCTCCCTTGGCGAAGGACATCAGTGGAACTACGTAAGGATCGGCGGCATAGATTATCATATCGATCCCACATTCGGACTTGCTCTTCCCTATGTATGCTCCGGACACACTCAGCTTGATTTCTTCCTGATGACCGATGAGATCAGAGAAAACCGTGACGGCTTCCCTGTCGAAGATTTCGGCATCTGCGGAAAGGGCGATGAGAGCAGGGAATTTTTCGAATTCGCCGCAACCGATGATACTTACGCTGATCTAAGGTGGGGGTATTATATCGAAATGGACACCGAGAACAATATCGTATCCTACTGTGATTATACGGATGGAACGATAAAAGAATTTAAATATACGGCATAAGATGACAATGGGGACGCTTCATTTTTGTCACTCGGTGACAAAAATGAAGCGTCCCCATTGTCATCTCTTTATTTCTTTCCGGTAAAAGAAAGCGATCTTTCCGGACATTTACTTATGCATTTGCCGCACCTGATGCAGTCCGCATGATTGCATTCGGTTACGGGATTCAATCTCATGGGACACGCTCTGCTGCATGCTCCGCAGTTGGTGCATGTTGTTTTATCGTGTTTGATCCTTATGAGCGCTATCTTATTGAAGAGTCCGTATATTGCTCCCAGTGGACATATAAACCTGCAAAAGGGCCTGAAAATGGAAGCAGAGCAAAGAAGTATTCCGATCAGTATCACGAACTTGAGAATAAATGTAAGATGCGCCTGAGATCTGAGTGTTTCATTAAATCCAACCAGGAACAATCCGCCTATGGTGCCCTGAGGACAGATGTATTTACAAAATGCCGGATATCCCATTCCCTTTTCGATGGATATCACTATGGGAAGCGCTATTACGAATACAACCAGCATCACATATTTAAGCCATCCGAGATACTTAAATCTCTTTACGCATTTCGGAAAGGGTATCTTGTATAAAAGCTCCTGAAGCAGTCCGAAAGGACACAGCCATCCGCATACAAATCTTCCGAAAAGTGCCGCAAACAGCAGCAAAGAACCTACAACGTAGGTGTTTACGCCCTTCTTCAGATTTCCCAGATTCTGCTGAAGAGATCCAAGGGGACAAGATCCTGCCGCTGCGGGACATGAATAACAGTTCAGTCCCGGAACGCACACTCCCTTTGACCTTCCCGTATGGAGCTTTCCCTTAAACAGGTTGGTCAGGAAAGGATTATATACAAGCGTTGTGATAAATTGTGTTATCTTCCTGCGTTTATCCAAGTCCTATACACTCCAGACATAATGCATTTCCTTTTCTTTCGGTTTCTTTGACCTTTCCGGTAAAAGTCCCTACAGATATCAGGATAATGGATATGATTAGCAGGATCAGTGTGAGGAGATTCAGCGTTTTCTTTTTATCCATATACGCACTCCGACCTTCTCTGTTACTTTGTAGATTCGATCGCATCGTTTACTGCATTGTCCATCCAGTTTTGGCTGGCCTGTCCAAGATTATTTCCGCATACTACTCCGTTTCCGTCTATTACGATGCTGAGAGGAACAGCCTCTAACTCAAGTCCTTCTATCTCCCATCCGTCAACATAGTAGATAGGGAAAATAATACCGTAATCCTCGGCGTAAGGCACACCGAGTTCGGGTCCTTCGTCAAGATCGATCATGATAAATACGGCATCTTCGTACTTGGCAGATACTTCTTCCATATCGGGAATTTCATAGAAGCAGTAAGTACACCAGGTGGTGAAAAAGTTTATATATACTGCTTTTCCGCGGAATTCCGAAATACTGTGAAGATCTCCGTTTTCATCATAGAATTCAAAATCGGGGATCAGTTCTCCGACCTCGTATCCTACTTTTAAATCCTCTGCAGGCTCCTCTGACGAAGGTTTTTCAGCCTCAGGCTCTTCTTCCTTTTCTTCCTGATCATCGCCATATATATCGTTGTACCAGGGAATAGCCGTGAAATACTCGTCGCGAAGCTCCTGAGCTCTGTCCTCATTGATCTCCTCAAGTTTATCGGCTATTTCAAATGCAGTGGATTCTTTTCCGTTATTTACGGCATACCTCAGCAAAGGTTCAAAAGCATCAAAGATATAATCTTCCAGCTTTTCAAGATCCTCTTCGGACAGATTATCCTCGGCGGTATCATACAGATCCACCAATTTATCCATGTTCCGCCTTATGCTGTATGCCCTGGCAAGAGCCATATAGGCATCGAGCCTTTCGGGCATGGTCTTCCTGGCGGCTTCAAACTGCTCAATGGCAAGTTCCATGTCCGAGGATGGGATCGTGGCAGGGTCAATAACATCAAAATAACTGTTCCCGAGATTCAGCATGGACTGATATCTGTTTTCCGGACCTTTTTTTACCATCATTGCAACAAGTCCCGCTATGGCAGCTATAGCTATCACAACAGCAATAACGACTACCAATGCGGTTGTACTTTTCTTGGTGGAATTGTTTTCCTGATTCATGTTTTCTCCTTTAAATCGTCTTATCGGCCCATATTTCCGAGCCCGCGTAAGCGTAGGTTATGAACTGGTTTCCGTTATTTTCAAAGAGCTCCTCCATCTTGGTGATATCTTTCTTATAAAGTTCACCGAGTGCGGGATCCATTATTACAAGCTCCTTCTCATTATGTCCCGTGATAAGGACTGCTCCTCCGCCCTGCATCAGAGCCATTACCGGAATATCTCTGTCCAGATAATAATAGAGCTGGTCGAGAGTGCATCCCGTAAGGTCCAAAACAGTGACATTATCCATATTTTCCTGAAGAATATCGCTTATGGCACTTCCGTTTCCAAGGAGAAGCTCCGAATTTCTGATAACTCCCTCATGTGCCATCATGATATCCATGCAGACACTGAGTGAGGTCTCACCTTCTTCAATTTCGTTAGCGACGATCTCCATTATCTGGTTTACCGTCTTTCTCGACGAATATTTCCAGATAACATTTCCGTTTTCCTCGATTGCGGTTCCACCGCATTCGTATGCCGCTTCAACCGCAGCACTTTCGGACAGATATATCCTGCATCCGCCCCTTGCATCAAACACATAGAATCTCTTAAGATCTTCCGCAAGTTCCGGATCAAGGACTGCGACTTCATCCGTCATGATCTCACCGGGAGTTGTTACCTTCAGATTATTGACCTTGATGGAAGTTCTGGTCTGTATCTGTACGTATCTTTCGTATTTATCAATTACCGCAACGGACAGATAATTTCTTCCGGTCTGATCCTCACTCATTGAAGTAATCGTATCTTCGGGAGCAGGACTGTATGAGCCGGGCTCGCCGGACAGTCTCGAAAGAAGTATCATATTTCCGTTTACTTCCGCTTCAGTAACATAATATCCTTCTTTTTCGTAATATGTCAGAAGCTTTCCGTTTCCGTCGCATATACATATCCTGTACATGGGGAAAAGCAGGTTTCCGCTGGTCTCGGTCTGAAGATCCTGCTGTCTTGCGACACCGTAGATCATATCTTCACCGATAAATCCCAAAAATCTTATGTATTCACCCGTTCCCGCAGATACGGTGACCGAAGTTTCATTATTCAGGTCGGTTACCGCAAGATCCCTTGACAGCTCACCGTTATCTTCGGTAATGGTAACTATGTATCTTTGATCTTCACTGGTCTGGATCACATCCCCCGACCAGTACATTCCGGTAGTCCTGACAGTCTTTTCATTCAGATCTATCCTGAATACCGAATTTTCCATCGTAAAATAAAGATGGGAATTGTCGTTCATATACAGGAGTCTGCCCGCTTCCTCCAGGAGGATATCGGAAGATTTCTCGTAAGGGATATACAAAACTTCCTTTATGGAATTGATGGAATCCTCGTATTCATATACGCAGATACCGATATCTCCCTCATGATCTCCGCGGTTCATATATCCGTATACCGCAAATACCATGTCTCCGTTATCTTCGACTCTCAGTATCCTGATATCATGTCTTGAATTGATATTTCTGACATCAAATACGCCGTAATCATAGAAGCTGTATACGGAAGCAAGTTTTCCGGATCCTTCGTTATAAAGGAACAGTCTTCCGCCGGATACAAAGGCTACACATCCGCCTTCCGCACTTTCCATCATCTCCGGGTGTTCATCCGCAATACCCAGGATTATCTTGTCATTTACGCACATTTCCGTAGGATCTGTGATCTCTTCCATGGTCCTGACATATGACATGATGTATACGGCCTTATCCGTATATCTGACGGTTATGGCTTCATGAGCCTTATATGCTATCATGGATGCCCCGTATCCGCTCCTGAGCATATAATCAATGCAGACGGTGGCATTGGGGCCGCAGTCCTCGGACAGTCTTATCAGAGGATCGCCGTAAGGAATAACTTCCAGATCTCCGTAAGTTACCTGTGAGAACGACGAATGAATGTCCACATACGCAAAAGTGGAATTATCGCTTAAGGATGAATTGGTCTCAAGATGCTTTTTAATACTTTCCGCTGAATGCTTGTCAAACAGGCTGTCATGGAAAAACTTGGCATAGGCCACCTTATTGTAAGCAAGTTCATTATCGCCCTTGATAACGCGGGTATAGTAATAAATATCCCTTCCGTCTTCCATGGAAAGTTTGATGGCCATGGAATATTCGGCACCTTCCTTATACAGGTCCTTAAGGCCTATATTGGCGGTCATATTGCCGATATTGTTGAGCTGAAGATCGGCTGCGCCCTCCTCGATGAGTCTGTTATCTTCTATATTCCTCATCTCATAGGAAGCAGATGCAACCTTTTCCCCGAGTGTGGCAATTACCAGCGATACCCTTCTGCTCTCATCCATGTAAGTAAGAGTATCCCTGTCATATGAAACATTCCTCTGTTTTGAATATCCGAACAGGGGATTATAAGTGATGTCTCCGATGGACATATAGATCACGGGCTGGGATGCCGGATCCATATCCACGGTAATATTGTTCTGTCTGCGGCTGAATATGTGGCCGAATATCAATATGGATGATATAAAGACCAATACATATACCGCAGCTTTTAGCAGGATTTTCTTCATAACAGATCTATTATAAAATAAAAAGATCCTGCGGTCTATCAAAGGCCGCAGGATGCTTGATTTCACGTATTATTTCAAAATATTGATTCTGGTGATAGCCCTCTGGAGTGCAACTTCAGCACGACTCATGTCGATATCTTCCGTCTTACTCTCAAGTCTTGACTTAGCTCTCTCCATGGCGGCCTTAGCCCTCTCTTCATCGATCTCATCGGGCCATTCGACGGCCTCGGCGAGAATGCTGAAGGAATCCGGGAGGATTTCGGCAAATCCGGAATGAAGAGCTGCGGTCTTTATCTCATCACCTTCATGGATGGTAAGGACACCCGGTTTACAGATTACCGTAAGCGGAATATGTCCGGGATAGCAGCCGATCTGCCCCTCCGTCGTATTCATTTCTACCATGTCCGCCTCGCCCTCATAGAAGACTCTTTCGGGTGTGACGATCCTGAGTTTGAATTTATCCATGAGACTGATGATCTCCTAATCACTTAGCGTTGAATGCTTCTACTACGTCATCGATGGAACCCTTGCTGAGGAAATAGCTCTCGGGAATCTCGTCATGCTTTCCTTCGAGAATCTCTCTGAATCCTCTGATAGTCTCTTCGATGGGTACATATTTTCCTTCAAGTCCCGTGAACTGTCCTGCAACGAAGAAAGGCTGTGACAGGAAACGCTGTACCTTACGTGCTCTTGATACGACGATCTTATCCTGTTCGGAAAGTTCATCCATACCGAGGATTGCGATTATGTCCTGAAGTTCCTTATATCTCTGGAGGATCTCCTGAACTCCGCGGGCAGTCTTGTAATGCTCCTCACCTACGATCCTAGGATCGAGGATACGGGATGTGGACTCGAGGGGATCTACTGCGGGGTAGATACCGAGCTCAACGATGCTTCTTGAAAGAACGGTGGTAGCATCAAGGTGAGCGAAAGTTGTTGCGGGTGCGGGGTCCGTAAGGTCATCCGCAGGTACATATACAGCCTGAACGGAGGTGATCGATCCGTTCTTGGTTGATGTAATTCTCTCTTGAAGAGCACCCATCTCGGTCTGGAGTGTAGGCTGATAACCTACGGCCGAAGGTACCCGTCCGAGAAGTGCTGAAACCTCGGAACCTGCCTGGGTGAAACGTAAAATGTTATCGATGAACAGGAGAACGTCCTTACCACCCTTATCTCTGAAGTACTCTGCCATGGTAAGTCCGGTAAGACCTACTCTCATTCTTGCCCCGGGAGGCTCGTTCATCTGACCGAAGACCATGGTGGTCTTGTCAATAACTCCCGACTCGGTCATTTCGTGATAAAGGTCATTTCCTTCACGGGTTCTCTCACCTACGCCGGTGAATACGGAGTATCCGCCGTGCTCGGTAGCGATGTTTCTGATAAGCTCCTGAATAAGGACTGTCTTACCTACACCTGCGCCTCCGAAAAGTCCGATCTTACCACCCTTCTGGTAAGGGCAAAGGAGATCGACGACCTTGATACCGGTCTCGAGGATTTCGGACTCGGTTGACTGCTCTTCGAATGAAGGAGCGGGTCTGTGGATGGGCTCATAATCTACTCCTTCGGGAGCGGGCTTGTTATCGATGGGATCACCGAGAACATTGAATATTCTTCCGAGGGTATTTTCTCCTACGGGAACGGATATGGGAGCTCCGGTAGCATAAGCAAACATGCCTCTTACAAGACCGTCGGTGGATCCCATTGCTATACATCTGACCGTATCGTCTCCGAGGTGCTGTGCAACCTCTACAACGAGCTTAGATCCGTCACTAAGAGGAACCCTGATAGCCTCGTTTATCTCAGGAAGCGAACCTTCATCAAATCTGACATCAAGGACAGCTCCGATGATCTGTGTGATCTTTCCTTTATTCTCTGCCATTTTGTTTCCTTTCCTTATCCGTTCAAAGCCTGG
>JAGCUO010000160.1 GCA_017962825.1 Lachnospiraceae bacterium
AGGAAGAACCTCCTGACAGAGGGGTACGTCCCCATTGTCATACTATATAGCTTCTCTTAATCTCCCCACAAACTCTTCAGGTACGGAGTTCTCATCACACCACTCTTTCAAGAGCTCTTCCAATGGAATCGCCTGCATTGCGAGGATCTCCTTCTCATATCTGTCCGTAAGTTTGCTCTTTCCGCCCTTTTTGATGAAATCGGTAAGGCAGCTCGCCACTTCGCTTCTGGTACCTACGCACTCGAAAGGTTTGTTTTCATTCAGACCTACAAGCTCTCTGAAATCCTCATCAAGTGATTCCTTATCGAGGAGCTTTTCACCGAAGATCGATACAACCTCTTCCTCGGATAAGAACGAAGAAAGAATGATATATACGAAGAGGCACTTGGGACATGCACAACACCATACGCCCTTCTTGCTTCCTCTGTTACATGACCTGAATACCTTGAAGTAATCGCTTCCCTTTTCGGCAAAGATACGTGCGATCTGAACTTCGGTAAAAGGTCTTAAGAGTGAGAAGTAATGGATATCGGAATCGATAAGGCCTTCGATATATTCATCAAAATCCTCTTCGAATTCATAACTCTTGGAATACTGATGATTTACTTTGGTTCCGGGAACGGTGCTTTCGTTTGCACTGGTCTCGTTGGAAAGTGCGATGTATTTGAAACCGCACAGATAAGCCGTGATAACAGCGGAGAAAGCAAATACCGCAGAGATGGGAATATGCCCGTTCATATATCCCTCTTCGTTCATCCTGATAACCTGGGGATCAAGAGTACGCTTTGCGGTATATACGCCCTTCTTATGGGAACATTTCTCGATTACGTTGGTTGCGGTTGCGTTCTCATTTACGACGAAAGTCGTGATATCCTCTCCCTTAAGAAGCTCAAGGCTGACAACGGAGTCCTTACCGCCGCCCACGGGAACAAGGCATCCCGAATAAGTCTTATCATCATGAAGAACCGCGGGCTCATCGTCCGTTGTGGTATTGCACTCAAATCTTACAAGTCTGTCCGCGGATACCGTAATTCCGTTACGATACAGGAACTCTCCGAGTCCGTTAAAATATAGCTTTCTCCACCAGTCCTTCTGGGCTGCGGAAAGGGTTCCGCACTTGATAACCACTCTTTCGGGACATACGGTCTTGTAATAACTGATCGTCTCTACCATTCCCAGTGAGAAAACAAGAGTCCTTAAGATGGGATCTTCGAGATCTGCCTTTCTATCACCCAGAGGAAATCTCCACTCGGGCATGAAGTCGCGAAGACCCGGGATTGAGAATCTGTATCTTACAAACAGTTCTCCGTCTTCAATCCTGGTTTCAAATTTTCTGTATTCGAACGTATCATATAATTTTCTGAGATCATCAAATTGTTTCTGTGACATATATCTGCCTCTCGATCATCTAATATCTAATGCAAGTCCTTCCGAGAATTCCTGTCCGTCTATTTCACATTCATAGACAAGTGCCAAATAGTCCATATAAATATAAAAATCATCCTCCGACATAGCGGTATCACTGTAGGGAACCAATCCTCCGGCATTCATGACCATATCAGCCGCTTCCTGCGTGAGCACGTTGACACCCGAGGCATCTCCGTAAACCTCCCATGTGGGAAGACCGCACCAGTCAAGATATCCGTAATGACATACAAGTTTTCCGAGTTCAAAACAATACTGTGCGGTAGCCACAGGATAAGCTGTATCCTCAGCTACGGCAAGTACCTCGGTAGGTCCTCCGATAAAGCAATCCGGATCCGCATATCTTGAATCAAGAACGGGGAAGCTGCTCATTCCGACTTCGAAATCACAAGCCATGGCAAACTGAGAACAATTCCACGATCCGTTCACAAAGAATGCACACTCTCCGTTTCCAAAATCGGTAAGAACCTCATCATAGGTTTTATTAAGTGCATCGGGATCAAAATATCCCGCACTTATCATGTTCATTAATACGTTTACAGCCTGAGCCACGCCGTCATTTTCCCAGGTTTCTTTTCCCAGGAAAAGATCGTAAAGCGTATCTCCGCCCACATCCTGAAGCAGGAAAGTGTCGACATATTCCGATACACACCAGGTTTCGCGTGCGGCGATTCCGAAAGGAGTGATCCCGTCATTCTTAAGTGCTTCGCAGCACATTATCAGATCGTTATAGTTATCGGGGATCTTATCATATCCGGCCTTCTCAAGAAGGTCCATGTTCGCGTAGAGAAGGACTACGTTCATGTTCATGGGAACGCCGTAATGATGTCCGTAAAATGTTGAACTGTCAAGCATCACCTCGGGAAGTTCATCCCTGTACTCTTCATAAACATCATCGAGACAATAAACAGCGCCCGCATCCACAAAGTTACTGAATACCGCTCCCGTCGATGTATAGAAAATATCCGGAAGTTCACCCGCAGCTACAGCGGCTTTGATCTTGATCTTATATGAATCGCGATCAAACACTTCCCAATTGAAAATTACATTCGGATATTTTTCTTCCATATCGTCAATCGCGCATTCAAGTGCATGACGATATGAATCATTCTCGGTGATGGGACTCCACATCATAATGGAGATATCACTTACTTCTTCAAGAGTTAAATCATCAGGCGGATAAACCGCTGTATAAGGGGCAATCGGATAGGGATCGGAATCGGGGTCAGAGTCGTCGGTGGCATCCGCTAATTCCGCCTCTTCAAGTTCCTCTTCAAGATCTTCGAGCTCATTCTTAAAATACTTATCCTTGGTCGCCTTATAAGCTTCCTCAAGAACATCCAGAAGTTCATCGGTATCATCAAGTTTCTTATAGATCTTTACAAGACCTTTGTATGCTTCAACCGAATCGGGAGTGATCTCAAGCGCTGCCCTGTAAGCATCTATCGCTTCATCATAATCCTTGGAACCGTAATGATCCTGTGCCTCTTCTATAAGTCTTGCGGTCCTTGCTTCGGGTGAAAAGCGATTTACCGCAAAGATCGCTCCGCAGACAACAAGTCCGATAATTATCAGTATTACCAAAACAAGCAGAACTGCCTTGCCATGCTTTTTCTTCTCGGGCTCCTGCTGCTGCAGCATCTGAAGTGGCTGCACCGCATCGCCCTGTGTTGCTCCGCATGTGGGACAAAACTTTTGTCCGTCATCAAGCTTCGTTCCGCAATTATTACAAAACATCAAAAAGACCTCCGCCGTATATGTATTTCTCCGACACCCCTCGTTCGAAAAAGACCCTAACATTATACCACGAAAAGGGCTTGTTGTGATATCATAAACAGGTATGAAAACAGGAAACAGATGCACAATTTGCACGGGTTGCGGAAGATGCTTCGGCGAGGTCAAAGAGGATACAAAGATCCTCTCTTTCGAGCACCCCGTCGGTGAAAAGAAAACAGTCTCCTCCTCCGTCATCTTAGTCGATATCGGAACCACAACGATAGCCATGGTGCTCATCGCGGGAAACGGCGAAGTGCTTGATTCCTACGCCGTATTAAACCCTCAGGGAATGTACGGTGTAGATGTCATCTCAAGGATCGCCGCATCGGAAGATCCCGAAAAGCTCGCATCCATGCGCTCTCTTGTCCTTGATGAAATCTCAAAGGGCATCAAAAAGTTTTCAAATGCCGCAGATCCCGCATCATGCAAGATCTGCATCTCGGCAAACACCACCATGACCTATCTCCTGCGCGGACTTTCGCCTGAAGAACTCGGTAAAGCTCCGTTCAAGGCAACTCATATTTCCGAAGATACCGTTTCCATACCTGCATGCGGAAAAGAATACGAGGCATCAATCCTGCCCGGATTCTCCGCTTTTGTGGGCAGTGATATCTATGCGGGTGTACTTGCTTCAAAGCTTTGTACATCCGATAAATACAAGCTTCTCTGCGACCTCGGAACAAACGGTGAGATCGCACTCGGAAATAAAGATCATCTCTACGTCACAGCAACCGCTGCGGGCCCCGCTTTCGAAGGAGGCCCCTGCAAAGGCATATGGGGTGCTGATATGATCAGCCTTACGTCACGTCTTCTCAAAGACGGATACATGGATTCCACCGGACTTTTAAAGGATCCCTATTTTGACGAAGGAATAGATATCGGAAACGTGCACATCACCCAGGATTCCGTAAGAGCACTTCAGCTTGCAAAGGGTGCGATATATGCGGGAATAAACATTATCTGCGAGCGAGCTTCGATTTCTTTTGAAGACATTGATGAAGTGATACTTGCGGGAGGTTTCGGATATTTCCTTAACCCCGCGGATGCATCTTCCATCGGACTTATTCCGGACGGGCTCTCATCCAAATGCACACCCGGCGGAAATACCGCGCTTAAGGGAGCGCTTTGTTTTGCCGAAGGCGAAAGAGTGCTGCAGGATCCTGCGGTCATTAATCTCGCCGAAGAGCCCTCATTCAACGACTTATATATGAATGCCTTAAATTTTCCCGAATTTTTATAATTAGGATATTGCATTCTTTCTTTTCTGTGTTATATTCCTAATAGAACAGTTCAAACAATTTGTTTTACCATCCTGAAAAGGAGGCAGATATGAATATACAGAAATTTACACAAAAATCCCTTGAAGCGATCAACGGTATCGAAAGACTGGGTACCGAATACGGAAACCAGGAGCTGGGACAGGAGCATCTCCTTGTGAGCCTGCTTAGGCTTGATGACAGTCTGATACTTAAACTCATCGAGAAGATGGAGATCAATACGGAGCACTTCGTTCAGACCGCGAAGGATTACCTTTCGAAATGCATCAAGGTATCGGGAAGCGGCGCGGGACAGATGCATATAAGTCAGGATCTTAATAAGGTTCTTACTTTTGCCGAAGACGAAGCCAAGGCTATGGGTGACGAATACGTATCCGTCGAGCACCTCTTCCTTGCCATGATCAAATATCCTTCACGCACCATGAAGGAGATCTTTAAAGAATACGGGATTACCAGGGAGCGCTTCCTTATGGCACTCTCCCAGGTAAGAGGCAATCAGAGAGTTACCTCGGACAATCCCGAAGCCACCTACGACACTCTGGAAAAATACGGACAGGACCTTGTCGAAAAGGCACGTGACCAGAAACTCGATCCCGTCATCGGCAGAGACTCCGAGATCAGAAACGTTGTACGTATCCTTTCCCGTAAAACAAAGAACAACCCCGTACTCATCGGTGAACCCGGTGTAGGTAAGACAGCGGTCGTAGAAGGCCTTGCCCAGCGTATAGTAAGAGGCGATGTTCCCGATAACCTTAAGGATAAGAAGATCTTTGCACTTGATATGGGCGCTCTCATCGCAGGTGCCAAATACAGAGGCGAATTTGAGGAAAGACTTAAAGCCGTTCTTGATGAAGTAAAAGCTTCGGACGGACAGATCATTCTTTTCATAGATGAGCTTCACACTATCGTCGGCGCAGGCAAGACGGACGGTGCTCTCGATGCCGGAAATATGTTAAAGCCCATGCTTGCAAGGGGCGAGCTTCACTGTATCGGCGCCACAACTCTTGATGAGTACCGCCAGTATATCGAGACCGATGCAGCTCTTGAGAGACGTTTCCAGCCCGTTCTGGTAGAAGAACCTACTGTCGAAGATACCATCTCCATACTCAGAGGCCTGAAGGAACGCTACGAGGTTTATCACGGCGTTAAGATCATGGATACAGCTCTTGTATCGGCTGCCGTCCTCTCCAACCGTTATATCAGTGACAGATTCCTTCCCGATAAGGCCATCGACCTGGTGGATGAAGCATGTGCTCTTATCAAGACCGAAATGGATTCACTTCCTGCAGAGCTTGATGAGATGAATCGTAAGATCCTTCAGCTTCAGATTGAGGAAACGGCTCTTAAAAAGGAAGAGGACAATCTCTCCAGGGAGCGTCTCGAAGATCTTCAGAAGGAACTGGCTGAGTTAAAAGAAAACTTTGAGACTCAGAAAGCCCAGTGGGATAACGAGAAAAATGCCGCAGGACGCTTAAGTAAATTACGTGAAGAGATCGATTCGGTCAATTCCCAGATAGTAATAGCTCAGACAAAGGGCGACCTCGAGAAAGCCGCTGAACTTTCATACGGCACTCTCCCCGCTCTTAAAAAACAGCTGGAAGAAGCAGAAAGCACTCAGACCGAGGATAACAAGCTTGTACGTGAGAAGGTATCCGACGAAGAGATCGCACGTATAGTATCCAAATGGACAGGCATCCCCGTTGCCAAACTTACGGAAGGCGAAAGAACCAAAACTCTCCACCTGGACGAAGAGCTTCATAAGAGAGTCTGCGGACAGGATGAAGCTGTTACCAAAGTTACAGAAGCCATCATCAGATCAAAGGCAGGTATCAAGGATCCGGATAAGCCCATCGGTTCATTCCTCTTCCTCGGCCCTACCGGCGTCGGTAAAACAGAACTTGCCAAATCCCTCGCCGCTTCACTCTTTGACGATGAGAGCAATATGGTACGTATCGATATGTCGGAATACATGGAGAAGCACTCTGTATCAAGACTCATCGGAGCTCCTCCCGGATACGTAGGTTATGACGAAGGTGGTCAGCTTACGGAAGCCGTTCGAAGAAAGCCTTACTGCGTCGTACTCTTTGATGAAGTCGAAAAGGCAGCACCCGATGTTTTCAACGTACTTCTTCAGGTACTTGATGACGGACGTATAACAGACTCTCACGGTAAGACTGTCGACTTCAAGAATACGATCATCATCATGACATCAAATATCGGAGTAAGATACCTTCTTGACGGAATAGATGATGACGGAAATATAGAATCGAATGCTGAAAACATGGTTATGGAGGAATTAAGGGCTCACTTCCGCCCCGAGTTCCTCAACAGACTTGATGAGATCATCATGTTCAAGCCTCTTACCAAGGATAACTTAAGCGGTATCATCAGACTCCTTGTTAAGGATATCGATAACAGACTTGCGGACCGTGACATCAACCTTGAACTGACGGACGAGGCAATGCAGCATATAATCGATGCCGCCTACGACCCTGTTTACGGTGCAAGACCTCTTAAAAGATATCTCCAGAAGCATGTGGAGACCCTTGCAGCCAGATTCCTCCTTGAAGACAAGGTTCAGGAGGGCGAGACCATCCTCATAGATGTGCAGGACGGCAAATACGTAGCAAGCGTTAAATAAGCTGACAGTGGGGACGTACACCTTTGTCAGGAAGATCTCCTGACAAAGAGTGTACGTCCCCACCGTCAGCTGCCCACTGTCACACAAAAAAAGACTTCCGGTCATAAAACCGAAAGTCTTTTTCTATGATCAATCCAGATTATTTAAGGAATCCAAGTCCTCTTACGATAGCGGGCTCAACTGCCTTGCCGCTGCAAACGTTGAAGAAGCAGATGATTCTTACAACGAAGAGGATGATGAAGCATACACCACCTGCGATGGGAACGATGATGGTCCAGCAAAGAAGTGCAGAGATGATGTAAACAAGAACGTTGCAAACAGTAAGCTTGAGGCTCTGTCTTACATGGAATCCTGCATACTTGGAATCGCCTGCAAGGATTGCAGCAATGATTACGCCAAGAGTTCCGAGAAGATAAACGATCATGGCAACAACCTTATTGTCGGAAATATCCTTGGGATCAAACTCAGCGGTATGATCAAAATTAGGTACTACGGGTGCCTGCTGATACTGAGGCTGCTGGTACTGGGGCTGAGGTGCGCCCTGAGGTGCGCCCTGAGCAGCTCCTGCTGCTGCACCTGCAGCTGCGCCTGCCGCTGCGTTAAAGTTAAATCCGCAAACTGTGCAGAATGCTGCATCATCTGCTACCTGAGCTCCACACTTAGGACAAGTTTTCATTTGTTTTCCTCCTGAAATGAAATTTCTGTGATATGGCATATCTGATTGCCAACCGTGGAGTATTATAGCATAAATTATCCCAATATCATACATGAAATATCATTTAAGTCTTGATTAAGCCATCTTAAAGAATTTCCTTGTCCGAGACCTGTTTTTATCATAGAATACATGGTATGGAAAGACGGAATAACTCATACAAAATAGTACGGACCCTTGCCACGATTGCCGTGTTCTTGGGGTCTATTTTTATTTACAACATAAAAGCACTTGCGGCCGAAGCGGATGCACTCTCCCCCTTAAGATCCATGAGTGCTATGACCGGAAATAACCTTCTGGTGGTAAAAGCGGACGGAAAAAACGGAGAATACAATAATATAGGTTCTGCGGTAAACGATGCCGCAGACGGAGACATGATAGTCATCTACCCCGGTGAATACAACGAAACCCTGGACATAAGGGATAAAGACATCATCCTAATGGGTCTGGACAAAAACTCCTGCATCATCAAATACGATACATCCGTGTATTCAAAGCCTGTTCTAAACGGTGCCTCAGGACTTTTCTGCAATCTTACATTCTACGGATACAGACCGAAAAACGTTGCTTTAAGCAGTGATTCAACCGGTGCATTAATATGTCCCGACAATCTGGACGAATACTTCCCAGGATACGTTATCCATATAGATGACGATTACGAATACGGCCGGTCCATTGTATTCAACAACTGTAACATCATCTCCGAAAACAGTAACTGCATCGGTCTCGGAATGCGTGATCACTTCAGCGCATCCTTCAATAACTGCTACTTCCGCTCAGTGGGAATAGCAGGAATCCTTTATGTCCACGATCCGGATTCACTCCTTTTTGCCGGAACGGATATGCATCTTTCCTTCATAAACAATGTTTGGGAAAACTACGGATATCCTTATGTTATCTTCACCAAATCCATTAACTGTACGAATCGTATAGAAGTCACTTTCCAGAATGTCACAACATACTGCTATGCTTCTGCAATGAACGGAAATTACATTTACGGTAACGCATACAGCGGCCCCGATCTCAAGATGGTTGCTGCCGGTCTCACACCTTCAGACACACCTTTTTATGTACTGGATAATGCAGATTACGGCGAATGCATGAAAGCCCTCAGAAACGGCTCTGCAAGCGGATTTCCGGGAATTTACTATATCACCGACGTTGCGGAAAATGATGTGGATTTTCTCCCTGAAATCGCTTCACCTTTTTACGTTCACAACCCTTATAACATCCCCGGAAACGGCTTTGCCGGAAGCAACACATTACATCTGACTGATGACAGTTTTGGTAATACACTTGAAGAAATGAACTTTATCCGATAATATGTTTATCGTAAAGTTTATAACGTTTATTATATGTCATTCTTATCAATGAAAACCGTGAATTTATCGGCATTTTCGTTGACTTTGCACTACAAGGGTGATATATTTGTTAAGGATTCTGGTACCGGGTGTGATCTCACATGTTTTTGTAAATCACTTCTGCTCTGCTGTGATGATTTACAAAAGTATGTGAGATTTTTTTATTTCTCATATACCCGTATCATTAACGGGTCATAAGACCCAATTTTAGAGGGGAAAGTCCCCTGTCTTTCAAGGAGGCACTAAATGAACAAAGGAACTGTCAAGTGGTTTAACGCATCTAAGGGTTATGGATTCATCACCGACGAGGCATCAGGAAAGGACGTATTCGTACACTTCTCCGGCATCAATTCTGATGGATACAAGACTCTTGACGAGGGAGCTACCGTAACCTTCGATATCGAGGTTGACGAGGCTAAGGGCAAGGAGCGCGCAGTTAACGTTACTGTCCAGAAGTAATAAACCGTTTGAATATAGATAAATATATTCAGTAAGACACGAACTTAAAAAGAGGATGGCAATGCCATCCTCGTTTTCTTGATGACATAGGGGACGCTTCATTTTTGTCACCGGGTGACAAAAATTAAGCGTCCCCATTGTCATCTATTTATACATCTCGGGTCTTCTGTCCCTGAATATGCCCCACTCAAGTCTCTTGGAGCGAAGAAGTTCGAAGTCATAGCTTGCGGTCAGGATCTCCTCGGAATCTCTTCCCGCCTTCTTTATCACATCTCCCGTTTCATCAGTCATAAAGCTGGTCCCGTAGAAATTAAGAGCACTCTTCTGCCCTCCGTTTTCTTCGGTAGGCTCTACCTCTTCAAGGCCGTAACGATTTGCCGCAGCAACGGGAATTATATTTGCGGCGGAATGTCCCTGCATGGTCCTCATCCAGTGGCCGGAGCTGTCTCCGCCCAGGATGGGTTCGCTTCCGATTGCCGTAGGATACAGGATTATATCCGCCCCCTTAAGGGCAAGGAATCTGGCGGTCTCCGGGAACCACTGATCCCAGCAGATCCCGACACCCACTTTGCCGTATGAAGTATCAAATACCTTAAAGCCGGTATCTCCCGGGGTAAAATAAAACTTCTCCTGATAGAAGTGATCGTCAGGGATATGTGTCTTTCTGTATATTCCGAGATTCTTACCGCAGTCCAGCATTACAACGGTATTGTACAAAACAGTACCGGCTCTTTCGTAGATGCTCACGGGGATCACTACGGAAAGCTCTTCAGACACCTCAGAAAGCCTTTTAACGGCATCATTATCCTCTACAGGCTTTGCATATTCATAATAGTCATAGCGCCTTTCCTGGCAAAAATACTGCCTTTCAAAAAGCTCGGGAAGAAGGATTATCTTCGCACCTTCCCCTGCAGCCTCTCTTACCAGACGCTCTGCTTTTTCGATATTTTCCGAAACAACTCTTGTCATGCTCATCTGAACAGCAGCAACTTTTACTTCAGACATATCTACACCTTTCTTTAAACCGCAGGAATCTGCTGTGTTATACAGTGAATATTTCCGCCTCCGAGCAGGATACTCCGCGCATCTATCGGAACGATTTCAGTATCATGCAATAACTCTCCAAGAATCTTAACCGCCCTTTTATCACTCTCGGTATTTTCACCGCCAAACTGAGGAACCAGTGCCCTTCCGTTTGCGAAATAAAAATTCACATAGCTTGCGGCAAGTCTTTCACCAACTTCTCTTTCATCCTCACCGGGCTCAAAAACATAATTGTCTATATCCTCTTTGGTACAGCATACCGGAATATCAGGGATGGGAAGCTTGTGAACCCTGATCTTACGTCCCTTTGCATCCGTTTCGCTTAAAAGATATTCAAGATCCGCTTTAGATAATTCATACTGCGGATCATCCTGATTATCGGTCCATGCAAGAACAACTTCTCCCGGTCTGATAAATGCACAGACATTATCTACATGCTCATTCGTCTCATCCATGTAGATTCCGCGGGGAAGCCACAAAACCTTTTCAATACCGAGGAACTTTTTAAGTGTGTTTTCAATCTCCTCTTTGGTAAGATCAGGATTTCTTCCGGAAGAAAGAAGACAGCTCTCCGTAACCATCAGAGTACCCTCTCCGTCCGTATGAATGCTTCCGCCTTCCAGAACAAAGCCATCCGCATCAAGCACTTCGTCACCCAGGTATGAAGCAAACATCTTAGCTACTGCATTATCTTTGTCCCACTCGGTATAGAGTCCGTCTACTTTACCGCCCCATGCATTAAATGTCCAATTAACGGCTAAGCGTTTTTTGGTATCATCCGAACCGTCTATTATAAAAGTAGGCCCCGTATCCCTTGCCCATGCATCATCGGTTTCGGCTTCGATGATGAATAACCTGTCCGTATCCGATGATACTTCAGAGATCTTATCACGCACGTATTCTTTTTTACCGAGACTTACGATCAGATACATGCGCTCGGCTTTCATGATATTTGCGATAACATCCGCAAAAGCCCTCTCTGCACCTGACTTATCCTTGCCCCAGCTGCCGGGCCTTTCGGGCCAGATCATAAGAGTTCCGAGGTGGGGCTCGAATTCACCGGGAAATCTGTATTTTCCGCTCATTAAAGCCTCTCCTTAAAATCTTCATAACCGAAACGTTTAACGAGTTCGTACCTGTCTTCGGAATCCGTATCCTTCTCAAGCATTATGTCGGGAAGGGGCATTCCGTTGAATGTATTGTTTTTGACCATGCTGTAGATGGCCATATCGGTAAAGGTAAGTATATCTCCTACCTTGGGCATTTCTGAAAGCTTGTATATACCTATGATATCCCCGGCAAGGCAGGTTCTTGATGCAAGCCTTACCCAAAGCCCCTCGCCGCCTTCAAAAGGCTCACATCCGAGTTTGCTTTCAAGTGCTCCTTCAAGAGGAGGGGTATATGGCATCTCGATAACATCGGGCATGTGACAGGATGCAGAGGCGTCCATGATAAGAGTCGGGATATCATCGGAATCCACGATATCCATTACGGTGGTGATCAGAGTTCCCGCATTGAGAGCTATCGCTTCTCCGGGCTCAAGGTAAATATCATATCCGTAGCGCTCTTTAACATCCTTCAAAAAAGAAATCAGCTTATCGACTTCATAATCATCTCTGGAGATGTGATGACCGCCGCCCATATTGATCCAGCTGACCTGCTTAAGATACTCCGGGAAATTCTCTTCAACAGACTTGAAAGTATCGATAAGAGGCTGGACGTTCTGCTCGCACATGGTGTGGAAATGAAGACCGGTAACACCTTCGGGAAGCTTTTCGGGAAGGTTAGCTTTTCTGATACCGAGACGTGATCCCCTGCTGCAGGGATCGTATATCGCGTGATCCTGAGTGGAAAATTCGGGATTGATGCGAAGTGCGATCTTTACCTTGCCCGCCTTCTGATAAGGCTCCCAGACAGGTCTGTGAAGTTCGAGCTGAGAGATGGAATTAAAATATATATGAGAACACATCTCACATAATTCTTTCATCTCATCAACATCATATGCAGGCTCAAATACGTGGTTCTCACGCCTGCTGCCGTCCGCGCCCACAAACTCCTCATCAGACAGTCTGGCTTCAAATATTCCCGAAGCAGTTGTTCCGTCGAGATATTCTGCGATAAGAGGATAAGTGCGGTACATCGAAAAAGCCTTCTGCGCAAGAAGGATCTTACAGCCCGACTCCTCACGTACTCTTTTCAATATTTCCAGATTGTGCTTAAGAGCCCCTTCCTGCACGATGTAGGAAGGGGTTCTGAGTTCATTTCTATTCATCTTTACTCCACGAGTACGGGATTTTCATCTACTACCCAGGGAAGTCCGTATTCATTAAGCATTTCCATGTAAGGATCGGAATCGAACTGATCGGTGGTAAATACACCGGGCTTCTTCCAGATTCCCTTTGCAACAAGAGCGGTTCCGATCATTGCAGGTACACCGGTTGTATAGCTGATTGCCTGGCTTCCCAGCTCCTTATAGCATTCCTGATGATCGCATACATTGTAGATGTAGATCTTACGCTCTTTGCCGTCTTTGCGTCCTGTGAAGATACATCCGATGTTGGTCTTACCTACGGTTCTGGGTCCGAGGCTTGCAGGATCGGGAAGAAGAGCTTTCAGGAACTGAATGGGAACTATCTCATGTCCCTCGAAATTAATGGGGCTTGTGGAGAGCATTCCCACATTCTCAAGACACTTCATATGTGTTAAGTAGCTCTGTCCGAAGGTCATGAAGAATCTGATCCTCTTAACATTCGGGAAATTTCTTCCAAGCGCTTCTATCTCTTCGTGGTGAAGAAGATACATGTCCTTTTCTCCGACCTGATCGAAGTTATAAACTCTCTTAATCTCCATGGGCTTCGTTTCAACCCACTTGCCGTTTTCCATGTAGCTTCCGTTGGCAGAAACTTCACGAAGATTGATCTCGGGATTGAAGTTTGTCGCAAAAGGATATCCGTGATCTCCGCCGTTGCAGTCGAGAATATCGATGGTATCGATCTCGTCAAAATAATGCTTTGCGGCATATGCGGTAAATACGCTTGTAACACCGGGATCGAATCCTGTTCCGAGAAGTGCTGTAAGTCCCGCTTCCCTGAAACGATCTTCATAAGCCCACTGCCAGCTGTAATCGAAATATGCAGTGAATCCTTTTTCCTTGCAGCGCTTTTCGTATACAGCTCTCCACTCGGGATCATCCGTATCTTCCGGCTCGTAGTTTGCGGTATCTACATAGTCTACTTTGCACTCAAGGCAGGCATCCATGATGGTAAGATCCTGATAAGGAAGTGCTACGTTAAGAACAACATCGGGCTTATAGAATCCGATAAGCTTTACTAGTTCATCCTTGGAATCCGCATCAACCGTAGCGGTTGTGATCTTAACGGTGGTTCCCGCTTTCTCTATTTTCTCTTTAAGGTCAATACACTTGCTTGCGGTACGGCTTGCTATCATGATCTCAGTGAAGGTCTCACTGTTCTGACAACACTTCTGGATTGCAACCTGCGCAACTCCTCCGCAACCTATAACCAGTAATCTGCTCATATCAAATCTCCTTACTCTTCTTCCATCAACATATCTTCTACATACTTGGGAAGCATGAACGCTCCCTTGTGCAAGTGTGTTGTGTAATACCAGGTTTTTATCTTTCTCTTTTCCCAGCGCTCGGGATCAAAGTCCTTGAGAGGGTGATACTTCTTGGATGCAAATCCGAAGAGCCAGTATCCCGCGGGACATGTGGGAATGTGTGCCTGATAAACCCTGGTGATGGGGAATGACTTACATACCTTCCTGTGCATAGCCCTGCAGTTTTCCTCATCTTCATCGAAAAAGGGACTGCCATGCTGGTAAACCATAATGCCGTCTTCGTGAAGAGCCTTAAAGCAGTTGCCGTAAAACTCTTTCGTAAAAAGTCCTGCTTCATGTCCGAGAGGATCCGTTGCATCGTTGATGATAAGGTCGTATTTATCCTTGCATCTTCTGAGGAATCTAAGACCATCCTCATAGTAGATCCTTACCCTTACATCCTCAAGTCCGATCGCGTTATCCGGGAAATACTTGCGGCATACATCCACGAACATTTTGTCGGGCTCTGCTATGTCTATTACTTCGATCTCTTTGTAATGAGACAGCTCTCTTGCTACTCCTCCGTCTCCTCCTCCGATGACCAGTACTCTTTTGACATCGGGATGAACAGCCATGGGAACGTGCACGATCATCTCATCATAAGTAAACTCTTCCTGTTCAGAAAAGATAACATTACCGTTGGATGTAAGAAACTTTCCAAACTCGGGAGAATCAAAAACATCTATTCTTCTGAATTCACTGGTTCCGCTGTAGAGGTGCTGATCAACACGGATAGACATCTTCACGTTTGAAGTGTGCATCTCTTCAAACCAGTATTCCATTTGATTTTTTGCCATTGTCTGTACCTTTCGAATCACCGCTTACTTCAGTACGCAAAGTTCCGAGATATCATCACTTTCGGGTCCCTGCATGGAACAACCTTTTTCCTTCGCAGCTTTGATATATTCAAGTATCTCACGAGTTATCTCCTCGCCGGGTGCAAGAATAGGAATTCCGGGAGGGTAACACATAACCGACTCGGCGCAGATCCTGCCTACGGTCTCATCCAGGGGAAGTTTTATTTTTTCTGCATAAAAAGCTTCCTGGGGAGTAGCTTTAACTATGGGAGTTACATACTCTGCGGAAAAGAAATTCTCCTGCGGTTTGGAATAAAGTCTTGCGATATCATCAAGTGCTCCCGCAAGTCTTTCAATGTCCTGAAGCCTGTCGCCTATTGAGATGTAAGCCAGCACATTGGAGAGGTCTCCGAACTCCATCTGAATGTCATACTCTTCGCGGAGCAGGTCATAAACCTCGATTCCCGTAAGACCTATTCCTCTTGTATTGATAACAAGTTTGGTTTCGTCGAAATCATATACGCTTCCGCCGTTTATGAGCTCGGAGCCGAATGCGTAATAGCCGTCTATTTCATTGATCTCGCTTCTTGCATAAGAAGCCATCTCACAAACCTTGGCAAAGCTTTCTCTTCCGTGAAGGGCGAGATTTCTGCGGCTTATATCAAGGCTTCCGAGAAGCAGATACGAAGCACTTGTTGTCTGTGTAAGATTAATGATGTTGCTGACATATCCCTCGTTTACGCCTTCTCCTATCAGAAGAAGCGAACTTTGAGTTAGGGATCCGCCTGATTTGTGCATGGACACGGCTGACATATCGGCGCCTGCTGCCATTCCGTTTAAAGGCAGGTTGTCGCCAAAATACAGATGGGTTCCGTGTGCTTCATCAACCAGAGCAAGCATGCCGTTTTCATGGGCAAGATTTACTATGGACTGAAGATCGGAACAAATGCCGTAATAAGAAGGGTTATTAATAAGGATGGCCTTGGCATCGGGATTTTCCCGAACAGCCTTTCTGACATCCTCTATCTCCATTCCGAGAGGGATACCGAGAGCGGTATCTACCTTGGGATCTATATATACGGGTATCGCACCGCAAAGAACGAGTGCGTTGATCGCGCTTTTATGGACATTTCTGGGCATGATGATCTTATCGCCCCTTTTGCAGGCGGTAAAGACCATACTCTGGACCGCACCGGTAGTTCCACCCACCATAAAGAAAGCATGAGCCGCACCAAAGGCATCGGCCGCAAGCTCTTCTGCTTCCTTGATAACAGATACCGGATGGCACAGATTATCAAGCGGTTTCATTGAATTGACATCTATCTCGACGCACTGCTGTCCGAGAAAGTCAACCAAACCTTTATTTCCGCGTCCCCTCTTATGACCGGGAACATCGAAAGGTACCACTCTGAGACGTCTGAACTTCTCGAGGGCGCTATAGAGCGGAACCTCCTGCTGCTTAGAATTATCCATTTCAAAACCCCTTAGTACCGGAATCAGTGACTGTGGGGACGTATCATTTTGTCATCGACCATCTGAAAATTATGATTTCCATAAAAGTTGATGACAAAATGATACGTCCCCACTGTCACAACAACTCAATACATTTTACTGTTTTTAAGCAGTTTTTACAATGAATAATGTGATTTATATGTATTTTCAGATAACTAATGTTGTTTATTGAAATTTATTAGCTTCCTCAGTTGCTAAACAGGCTCTAAAGCTTTGAATAAGCTATAAATTCTCTTAGAAATGTTGGTATTATAGCCCTTTTCTTGGATTTGCTGGTGATGGGACTATAAGTTCTCTCTAAAACCCGGATTTTATAGCTTTTTATGGCAATTCCAGCTTCAGACAAGGAGAAAACATACAAAAAGGGCTATAAAAACATGAGTTTCTCAGATGTTTTATAGCCCCACCGCGATTATCCCTCTTCGGTTAAGTATATAGTATGTTTTGCAAATTTATAAATTCATTCTTCGAAAATATGAGCTTAATTCAATATAGTTATCTTCATCGTCTATATGCTTACTACCAGAAACTATAGATTTAATTTTCGCTTCAATTAGGCTTTCATCAAATTTTTTTGAAATCATCCAGCCTCGATTCAGCATTACAGCATTATCTTCAAAGTTGCTGTATAGTCTTTTTATGCTAATAACATTAAACTCAAAAACCTCATAAACATAAGTTTCGTTTTCCGGTCCAATATATATTTCACCAGAAACAACAAAGTCTTCATCATCGATAAGTTCTTTATGCAAATAATTAATTGCTTTAACTTCCATATCAATAATCCTAAATAACACAGTCAATTTGCCTTAGACGACAAATTCGTTTAATTACGCCTCCGGACTCAATTAATCAATCCATTGGCATTCTTCGCAAAGAATACTACAGGATTTATTACAAACGTAATCAATGTTACTGCATCATCCAAGGACACAGAAGTGCAGTTTCTTATTGATGAGCTTAATAAAACTTATAATTACTTTATCAACCAATTCGAAAAAAAGGAGGCTTAACATGTGTAATCCAATTTTTGATTATGATGACGGAGATTTCATTTACCAGACTTCCAGCAACATGGGAATTGATTCAGATGGCGACCTGCATATGCGAATGGGCGATAATATGTCAATGGACATGGATACCGGAGAACTACACTTCAACTCCGGCTGGAAAAATGATGATGACGATGATGATTAAACTTGGAGGCCAAATCCTTGGCCTCCATATTCATAAACTATAAGAATACATAAAATTTATAATTCTACAATTGGCACTTTTTTCGCTTGAGCTTCAATCTCCCATTGCATGTAGATTGGTACTCCTAGTGGCATCTTATCATCAGATACTATCATCGGATTAACAAAAGGTCTTATTTGCTGCATTATTAGCCTACTAGTTTTCAGAATAAATTCATCATCGCTTTCTATAATGCACATCTCAAAATCATTTATCTCATTGCCGTGATGTTTCCAATTCTCTATGCACTTTGACGCAAGTAATGGATCAGAGATTAGTGGGAAAATGCCATTATTCAGTATTAATGGTTCACCGTCAACAGAAAAATAAATAATCGGTGCGTAAAATGTGTAACTGTCATTATATATAGAAGCTATCGTCTTATTATAAGGCTCTATGCTTGTATCTATAATTTTTAAAAATCTTTCTGTTGGAAAAAGCTCTTCACATTGTTTACCCGAACAGAATGACATTGATTCAGACGAATACCCAAGGCAATCTCCGGTTTGCCGAGTGCTCTCCATTTGAACATTAAAATCCTTCAATATTTTCTCAGCCATCTTTTTGCCGAACCTATCTATCTTTCCCCGCTTAGTGATATAATGTCTATCCCCATTGTCCAATTTATTGCAAATACAATAATTACCATCTTCGAATACATCAAAGTCATTAATTGCCATTATTTTTCCTGGCGTATTCACGTATTTCATCGACTCCCAAGCAGTTTTACCTTTGTTAACAAGTTTAATCCATTTATTTATATCAAACTTGTTCAAACCAAGCATTTCGTCACTTATTTTAAGGAAGCCTGTTCCTATTATCCTATCTATCGGTCTAGGGCATTCTATATGAGCAAAACCTGCAATACAAGAAGCTTCAGAATTATCAATTTCAAGCAAATATGCCATTTTATCAGTAATTGCTTTACCACAGTTTATGCAATTACAGCTTGAACTGTTCTCCTCAAAACTCTTTAATATTAATGACTTATGCATTATTTCCGCAGCTTTCGGATCAGAACTAACACCTTTTTTATTTGCCGGCAAAAAAATGATTTCATGATTATCTTCAAAGCTTTTCGTATTCAAATACTCAACACATCGATCTTGGGATGAACTCCTATACAAGACCTCTAATTCCATACCATTTTGAAGAAAAAGCATATTAGGACTTACATATTTATAATTTCTCTTCTCACTATCTTCAAATCTATATAATTCAATCACGAGAATAGTATTTGAAGCTAACTCAAATGCTTTTTGAGTTTTTTCATTGGGTCTACAAACCACATTATCAAATCTTATATCCCGTTCATTTAACTCCCTCTTCCATTCGCTTATAGTATCTATCGCACTTAATTTGGTTTCATCTGCAGATTTTATCGTATAGTTATCAAAGAAGCTTTTTAAAGACTCGGCAGAAACACTTCGCCTTTTAGCGCCATAATCTACAGCTCTTGCAATTAGTCCTTCCCAGAATGTAACAGGCTCAATTTGAAGTTTCCCATAAAGCATTAAAAAGATATTCTTTTCAAAGCTTTCACCAGTTTCTATATCCAATGTTTCAACATATGTTTTTAAGCAAATGGATAATAATGCTTGCTCAGTAATTACTTCTCCGGTCAGTTCCTTGTATATATTCCTTACATTTGCAGAAAACTTTTCAAAAGCCGTTTTTTCGTCTATGTTCAAGGAAGATACAATATTAAGATCTTTGCTCAATCTAATACCATCTAAAACTCTGCGTAATTTATGAACAATAATACTTGATGATTCAGAGCGAGTCATTAAAACATAAGCTATATCTGAAGTCCTATTCTTTATATTCTGCTCAACAAATTGCTTACATACCTTATAGAACTCTGAACTCGAATCGTCACTAAGTGAAATTGTTCTTTTCATTTGAAAAAAGATTCGTCTACCAGATTCTAAAGTCAAGACCAAATCATCTATACTTTCGCACGCTTCAAAATCAATCTTTTCAATTTTTTCATTAGCATTATCTATTCGCAATACTTTAGATACTTCAATTCCAAATTCCATCAGTATCATCATAAAAGCTGAAACTCTCTGCTGAAAGTCTATTCCAGCGTTTGTAGCCTGTAATCCCATATGTACTCCACCTCACCAATTATTCAAATCCATATTCTTTTTTCATACGCTCAAGTTCTGCCTTTTTCTGCTCATATTCAACTCTCTTACTTTCCTTATCGAAGTTTCTTATTTTTGTAATTCGAGCCAAAACTTCTGGATTTGTATCAAAATATTCTTCTGGCATCACCCTGCATTTACACTTTCCATCATTTTCAAGCAAAGCTAGAGTAAAATTACATGCGTATGCAGCTATAATTAAATCATCTATCGAGAAAGAATCGCGATTAAACTTGTTGTTTAAATATTGCTTTGTACATCCCAAATACTCAGCTAGACCATCTACATTTACACTAGATTTAAGCATCATCCATTTAATAAGGTTTGTCTTTTTCCTATTCTCCCAGGTGCCACTTACAATATCTACCATGGGAATTTCGCCATACACCTCCATAAATCGATCAATAAACTCTTTCCCCTTTGCTATGGTTTCAGGAGATATATCAGAAAGTTTTTTACTACCTTGGTCTTTTAAGATACGGTCTACAATATCCTTACCTTTATTTTTTTTATCTCTCATTTTACCTCCATCCCAACACAATTTATAACATAATCCTAGCAAATTCCTTGATAATTATACCATTGTATTAAAGCATTTTGCAATATACAATAACCATTTTGCTATATTTTTCATTGACAAGTAATATAGCATTTTGCTATATTGTGTATAGAGATTTGATTATTAAGAAAGTGAGGTACAAAGAATGAACAGTATAACAACTACACGCGTCAATGTCATTACCGAAAAAAATCAACATAAGGAATGGGTTCTTGAAAAGACTCTATCCTTCCTTCAGCCTATTATCATGGAGTTAATGTCAAGAATATCTTCAATTGACATCAATCGCTCTAATACGAGCACTTCCGTACATCTATCTTTTTCTAATGATTACTCCCAAGAATAGAATACGAAAGCACCATATTCAGAATCAAATCTTAGGTCCCAAGCATGACCCTATAAACTGCTTCTTTTTTTATTATAAAAAAGCATCAGATAATCGAATTATCTGATGCTTTAAATATCTGCTAACCTGGGTCTCAATATAGCTTGTTACAAATGAAATAATGTTGATATTTTTTCTTGGTCTCCCGAATACCGAGTACCACGGGAGTACCATTTTTCTATAAATTATAATAATTTATAACAAGTTACATTCGAGAACAAATTACCACGAACCCAGTATTTATGCAGTTTCATAGAGTTTTATGTCTCTTTATGGAGATTCATGAAACAGGAGTTCAAATAACGATTCCTTATTTCATACAATAATTAAAACTATTTCTACTATTCCTCTTTCAAATAACGATCACCGAAGGTTACGCCATCGCGTATACATTCATCGACCTTGTCCGACCACTGTTTGGTATAGTCGTCCTGAACCAGTTCATATAGCTTATCGAAATACCTGTTAAAATGATCTCCACCCTCAAGTTCATATCCGCCGATGCTTATTTCATTCTCATCGGAATCATACAGGATAATATATCTGCTGGTTCCATCAGTCCGGTCATCTTCTCTTCCGATATCCATGGAATAGACTTTCTCAGGAGAAAATACTTTCCTGATTTCTTCCATTTTCTCCTCGGACAGTGTCTCACGCCCAAGTTCGGTGGAATAGTAAAGTACGATAAGCGTTCCGTCGTTTTGAAGGGTATAATGCAATGATTCGTATATCCAAGGCTCATATACTCTGAGAGTGAACATGGTGTTATCGCTAAATTCAGGAATATCTTCGGAATCCAAATCCGATTCTTCCACTGAGACCAATTCGTGATCCAATTCGTCAACATCAACATTCGAAACTCCGCAACCGGTACAACCGATCATTGCCATACTCAAAATTAAAGCAATCAGTTTACTTTTCATAATCATCCTCCTTTGCATCCACCTATAGATATAGACGGATAAAAGGAGGAAAAGGTCACTACCGTCCACAATCCTGCTTTATTGAATATATTTATCTGTATAACATTAGGATTCCTGAACAAAATGTTACTTTCTCAAACTTCAAATTAGGAAATTCTGGCCTTAATTCATCAACGACGCAATAGATTTCTTCATTGTCCCATTCATCGCCGCTTTTCTGCTTACATTCTTCCAATTCATCACGGGTTTCAAAAACGACATCCCCGATCAGGATCTTACCGTCATCTTTCAAATGAGCAAGCAATTCCTTTAGGAATACCACCTTTTGATCATCTGATAAGTGATGCATAGAATAGGTGGCAACAATATAATCATATGATCTTTGTTTCAGTTGTTCCACTAATCCGTGTGTGAAATCACCCTGATACAGATGTGCATCCGGCATCTTTTCAGAGGCCAGTTCAATCATTCTCGATGAAAAATCCTGTCCATATATAATGCATCCGTTTTCATAGAGTTTTGTTGTCAACGTAGCTGTACCAAAACCCAAATCAAGTACTTCAGCATTATTTTTCTTCATTATCGATTCAAAAATACTGCCAAGAATCCTTTTGTAGCCGGCAAACGGATAGCTGTTATCTTCATCCGATAAACCAACTGCTTCATCATATCCGTCCGCCCATAAATCAAATCCTTTATTGTCTAACATATTTCCCTCTGTACATCATGAAATGGAATCGGTTAATGTCATTTTTCCTGAAAGAATTCTATTTCTTCACCGAGTGGTCCGAAACAGAATGCCATTCTTGCAGAAAATTCAGGAACAGACTTTATAACGATATCATTTGGTTCTATGAACACTTCATATCCTGCCTTTTTTACCTTTTCAACAACCGCATCAACATCATCTGTCGCAAAAGCTAGGTGACGCAAGGCGCCTTTTGTCTTAATCCCCTCTCCGTTACTGAAGATCTCAAGCATTCCATTACCGAAGCATATCATTACCCCCTCTGGCCATTCTCTGACTATTTCAAAGCCTAAAAGATCCAGGTAAAATGATTTAGCTTTTTCGAATTCTTCGGTTGTTCCGCACTTTAATGAAATATGATGTAATCCGTTAATCATAATAGTCTATCCATTTATTTAGCAAATTCGTATTATTTTAGATGATATAATCTGTTCTTTAGAATTAATTATTTTGTCCATATGATAGTGTCCGCAAAACCACTTATCATAGGTGATGATATTTTTAATATCACGAAAATACTCCGTCAATATATCCGCTCCATTCTCCGGCTTAACTATAGCCTGAACATCAGAAGATGCGCAATGAGTTATAACATAGTCAACCGAAAAAGAGTGTTTTTCCAAATTTATCATTCCTTCATCCATTTCTTCCTGTGAAGGCAACTCCTCTTTCCACCAAGTGACATGATTAATTCGATATGACAATTTCATTCTTTTTAACTGCTTCTTCTTTTGTTTTAAATTCGGATCATCTTTTTCTAATATTCCGCCATTGATATCATGACTGCTCGCTCCACCAAAGGTAAAAATCTTCTTGCCACATATATCGAAAACCTGGCCCCTCATCAAATGCATGATATGAGGGCGTATCTCATGTACCTTTCCACCATGCCAATCTTTTATAGGATAAGAATTTATTCGTTCAAAATTTTCGTGATTCCCGTCAATAAACAAAAGAGTATAGGATTGATTTTCAAACCAATCCAGCCAATATTTTTCTTCTTTCCCTTCTTTATCTACATCCCATATGCCGCCAAAATCTCCGCAGATAATCAAATAATCCCCTTTCGACAGCTCTTTCTTCTCAAAAAAAGATTTTCTATTAAAACGCCCGTTGAAATTTCCATGAGTATCACCGGTTAAATAAATCATATTTTTTCACCACAAAAAATTATATATTTCAATTACAAAACAACTCCAATTCTTGAGAATCAGTAAAAAGAGAATATATATATACTCTGTTTCAACACGAAATTTTTAAAAGTTATCAGCCATAAGACCAATCCTCGATTACTTATACAGTTCTTTATGCATAGGTATTTTCACTCTTACAAATCAAATTTCCAATTTCAGTATTCTTACTACCGAATCATTTTTATATTTACATAATTCATCATAAGGATACTTAGTGGTTATCATAAACATGTGGCCTTTTCCATCAAACCAATATCCCATGATATTTCCCTGAACATCAGCATGGCATACCGGCTCAAGATCCATATTCAAAAAATAAACTGTCTTGGATGATATGATTGCTATATACTCTTCTCCATTGGCTCCATTAATCCTTATACAGGATGAGAGTTTTTCCTTTAGTTTATGGGGAAGAGTCGCTATAGAATTAACTTCTTTTTTATTGAGATCAACACAGTAGCCACCTACAATTATTTGTCTTTTTTCCTTGATATAGCAATATCCACCCAAAACACGATAAAAATCAAAATCAACCGAAACAAGTTCCGTATCTCGAAGGTTCATATCCATATCATAAAAATCTACTCTGACATATCTTTGTCTGTTTTTATCATTTAGATCAATCTGTTCACCTATTCTCAAAATCACTCCGTCCTCAGCATATAGACGACGGGTAACATGTTCAAAGTACTGGATACGGTCAGCTATCAAGGAAGAATTATTAGGTAAAAATTTCTTATCAACATACTCAATTCGATTATAATTTCCATCCTTTTTTAAATACAAAGGGCCATCACTTTCAAACCTTGCTTTCCCTTTTGAAGTACAGATATTGAGTTGATCTCCGACTTTATAAATATCCTTTTCTAAAGGTTTCTTATTATTTGCAGAAATCAGTATTTTTTCTTTATAGAGTTTACAATCTTCTTCCCCTCAAGCGATACAATATTCATGCTCATCACTATAAATGTAAAACCCTTCTCCAAAAAGCCTGGAATTCGAAAAATAAAAACCCTTCTTATTTTTCAAATCAGACAGAGAGTCCAGATCAAAATCAATATCGTGGTCAGCCACAAAGTACGGCTGCTCCCCCTGAATAAGCTGATATGATGTACAATGCCCCGGATTGACGACTCCTTCTGAGTCAGGTTGTAACAGAGTAATAATCCCGTTATATATATCAACATAACAATAAGGGGATCCTTGTATTTCTTGAATTACGGATATCTCTTTTTTATTTCCAAGGCTTACTTTTTCAAGCTTCTTCTCTGTATCGAGTTCCTTTATTGTAGCAGCGCGGTCAGGAATTGCCACCTCACCATTCATTTCATCATACATCTGCTTATCCATATACAGCGGAAGCCCAAATAAAGCAGAAGCCCTGTCAACAGCTTCCGGTGCATGGATTTCTTTGGTCACAAGATATCTGAATGCCTTTGCAGTTTTATCATCAAGCTGAAGTGCCTTTATAATTTCCGATATATTCTTCTTAAGCACATTATTATCTGCAACGTGATAGTAAGCCTTTTTCACACCATCGAGATATAATGACATATCAAATACATCATCATCGAAATAGTTCACGCATATTGCAGGTCCTTTGAGCTGGGATGACAGATCTTTTGCAATCTTAGCTATCGCCTTGAATTTATAATTCTGCTTTGTTTCTAAGATGGCATCCCAACCCTCGGTAATATTCACACAGCAATAATCGCTTTTTAACTCATAAGTTACTTTATCAGGATTATAAATATGTGCGTTACAGAATGTCGTTCCCATATTTCCACCTATGTACTCTTGTTATCATTACATTACAGCGTTAATTTTTTGATATACGGCACAGCTCTTTCAATGAATGTCTGAACTATCTCTGTTATTTCTTTCCTGCATGCTTTCTCAGATTTGCATATGTCATAAAGAACATATTCACCACTATAGCTTTCAGGATGCCACACGACAGGACCGCGAAACAGTTTTACTGTTTCAAAGGAGCTCGGAACATCAGGATCTACATAATCTATTGCTTCGTCAGGAATGCCAAAACCCAATCCATCCTGAAGCAGAGTAAGATACACACGTGTAATCCCGAACTTTTCCTCAGCATAGCAATTATTCAGTTCGAATTCGGGACCGATTTTCTCCTTGATCAGCTCATCAGCTACAGTTTTAATCAATTCCATAGTTTTCTGTGCTGTCGACACGGCTTCATCGAACGAATATAGTTCCTGATTATCGGAAAGCAAGCTTTCGTCTCTGAATTCTATGTTATATTTTTCGATGAATTCATATAGTTCCAGACTGCTTTCAGTAAGATAAAGATAGGTACCAAGAATCTCACCGGATTCACGGTGCTTGTACGTATCACCATAGCGGGTGTATATATAGGTGTAACCATCTTTATTAACAATACTTTTAATCTCGGAATATGGTACAGTGACAGTTTTAAAAAGTTTCTGAATAGTTATTCCGTTTTCATTAACAGTTAAATTCATATTAAATCTCAATTCATATCATACATTTTCATGTTTTCGCGATTTCGGTACTCGTGCTTTTCATAATAAGCGATCAATTCGCCGTCATCATTTCTGAGTGCTACCATATACACATCTTTGTTTTCTTTTTCGTTATAAGAGGTGTATACGATGTTGTTGTCCTTAGATTTTCCAAACCACTCCAGAACCTTAAGGATCATTTCTCGTGATTTTTCATTATGGCAATTAAGGAGGCTTTGTCCGACCAAGTTCTTACCACCCCATTTCTCATATCTGTTGATTGCCACCGGATTCATATAAATAATCGTATGATCAAGGTCACAGATAACTACAGCAGCCTTATCCGCTTCAAGAACACTTTTATATACTTCGTTAAGATCAGTCACAGTTCTATCCTCCATTTCACCCTAATGTACACAGTTTTCCTCTAAGCACATATCCGATTTTCTCGTAGCAAGCGTTTGACGCAACATAATCCGCATTTGTATAAAGCATAGGTGTATAGCCAGCATCCTGTGCGATTTTTGTAACCTGATAAACCAGATTCTCAGCATAGTGTTTTCTTCTATACTCTTTTTTGGTATATACCAAATTTAGAGAAGCCATATCTCCGGTTGGTGCATACTGACAGCTTGCAATTTTCTTGTCATGTTCATCCACCCAAAAATATAGTCTTCCTGTCTTTGCGTATTTTTCTGCATCTTGCTGATATTCCTTTATACTCTTTCTATCTACTCCGGTTTCTTCGTGGAACACATCAAGAAAGTCAACCAATTCGTCGATATCTTTTTCCGTGCACACGCTAATATGCCCGGAAACATTTGAAGTAGGCAGAATTGCTTCAGTGCAATCATATGCATACAAATTCATTTTTATTGAAAGATTTTGATCATCTTCCGCAGCTCTTTTGATAAAGTAATCTGCAAGTTCGTACTTGACATTAAATATATGCGTTCCATCAAGTAAATCATATTTTCTGGTTAAACGATAAGCTTTTTCATAGTCTTCGTCCGATGCGTCATCCGGTGTCCAAATCCAAACAGGATGAGGTGCTCCCGTAAAGCAGACAATTAGTCTTTCATGATCAGTCAATATTAATTTGCAGTCAACATCGATAATTCGACGGAGGACTAAGAAAGTGTATCTGTCTTTTTCAAGTAGACCATAATCTCTCTCATCAACATAACTATCCATTCTCTTCACCGAAAAAACTTACCATACTTCAATGGTCTGTTTAAACACATCTACCCCGTCTTTGCCTGAAGTGATAGTGATTTTACTGGGAACAACGCTTTTACCTTTGTATTCGGGTTTGCAATTAAAGGATTTAGCCTTTCCCTGTTGAACCAATCCCGCAAGAATGTCATCATATCCTTCTTTAATTCTGTTTATGCCAACCGGCACATACAGGATATTATGGGGCTCATCTGTTCCTCCAAAGATAGGGGACATGATATGCATTCTTTCAAGGTTTCCCTTTTTACATTCATCCTGAGCCTTTTCAATAGAATCAATTTCCTCGAAGTTGATCGCCTTTTTCTTTTTGAATGCATCAAATAATCCCATAATACCCTCCTTTATTTTGTGTGTAATAGTTTCTATTTTGTATATATCTCAAACATACAGTTTTCGGTACACGCGGATGCATCTATGATCTTCTCATAGTCTATAGGCAGCACCTTTCCAATTTGATCAAACAGGAAGGACTTATAGCATCTATGTTCTGACATAATAAAGATCACATCATCATCTCCCACTTCAACAGCCAGGCACATATCATCATAAAAAGGACCCTTGTCTGTGGTTAATACCAAAATCTTATTGACCGACGACAGTTCATAGATATGTTCCTCAGAATCTGCGATAGCATGGATCTTGTCATCCGCAAGATATAATGAATCTTCTTCAGTTTCTACTCTTATCTTATTTCTCATATATCATTTCCAATACTTGAACTCATATCTATCTTCAGGATTTCCGACTTCATATCCCACCGCTTCGGAAAGTCGCTTAATTAATTCAGAACACCATTCGGTCCATATACCATCAGGCATTGTTCCGTATATCTGAAGTCCGCCGGGTTCCACGGACGCTACAATATCTATATCATCACCTTTCCAGTGGGGACCGCAATCATAACCGCTCCAATATGGCATGCTTTCATATACTTTTCCTATTTTATCCCATATATCCTGAGGAGCCGTGTAATGTATGTTTAATATAATTTCCTGTTCCATTATTCTTCCGTTTCTATTTAATCAAATATACTTCTTCCTTAGGAAGCAGATTGTCGATGGATTCTCCTACTAATCGCAATCTGTTCAGCTTTTTGGCATAATCCGTTATATCCGTAATACTGACAATCCATTCATTAACATATTCGGATAAAGCCTTTCCTCTCAGACCAAGCTGAAGTGAACGATAAGGCAGATTATTTCCGTTGATATCTTTTTCGGGATCCCATTGCACTCTGACATCAGATGCTTTTACAAGTTCCTGCCACTTCTCTTTTGAAATACCAAGACTTTCCGAATAGGACGATATAACCGCGGAATTCACAGCCTTGTCAAAACCATCCCTGGTAATATCTATGGCTAATATATTCTCCTGGTTTTCTTTTTCACCCCAGCCGCAGCGATACATCATCCATAAAAAGGAAGGCTTGATCCAAGTCATTCGGTCCATGCTGAAATGAGAACCGAATGTTCCGAGGCTTATGGCTTCTTCTGCTATTTGTTTGTTATACGCCTGATATACCCTTATTGTTTTATCAGTATACGTGGCACGTATTTCCCTGGATACATACATAATGCTTTATTTTTCCGGTTCCCAGTATTCCCGGATTTCATCTAATTCTTGTTGATACTGTTTTATTTTATAATCTGTTTTAGATCCTTCTTCAGTAGAAAGATCGAGGGCATGGTAGATTACATATAAAGACAGTTCCATTCTCTTACCAAGCAATTCTCTATATTGAGCGAGAATCTCAACATCTTCATAATCTTCCGCATCATATGTGTCGAAGAATTCCTTGCATATCTTTCAAATTAACTACTCAGCAAAAATGTCATTATTAACTAAAAATTATGCCAATCATTGATACACAATTCCTCATCCAGAACACCATACGCTCCACACAGGATTGCGTTATCAAAATCATCGGAACACTGGAATGATATTTCACCATCATGAAGACCGATACACTCAGGAATGATATTTGCAAGAAATGCATCGAAATTAAACATCGGATAAAATGATCTCAGAACGGTCAATATATGTCCCTTGGGAATACTGCCATCATTGGGTGTTTCAAGGTATGGAGACAGATTATATAATCCCTCTCTGACCGGATTATAGATCTCTGCAATATCCTCCTCATTGCCATAGAAAAGTTTATCCTCAATAAACAGATCATCTATAACAGTGAAATTACATTCACAGCTGTCCATATCCATAAAAACATGCAGCAAAAATGCTCCGTTTATATTCTCTATATTGCAGCTTATCTTACCGACAAAATCATTGAAATAGCGATTTAAGAACGCAATAAGTTCTTCGTCAGAGCAATCCTCATCAAAATTATCGGAGACGATATCCCATTCTCTGATATCCTCCAACGTATCATCAATCTCTATCTGTGAGCCTTCGAACAAACCTATATAACCAAGATCAATACTTCCGGAGATCTTCAACTCATCATCTTCCAAAAATATATTAATTCCGGAACCGGAGTTTTTTTCTTCAAACGCTTCCCCTAAATCATCCGGAATCAGCTCGATTTCATACTCAGATCCCAACTCCTCGCATAAGGCTTCATATGCTTCTTGGGTCGATTCTCTAAAGTCTTCAATTTGCTCCTTATTCCACAGAAGGTCCCCGTTTGATTTTTCAAAATCCATAGACAATTGATAGAAGTCTATCAAAGCATCCAGAATCTCTTTTAAATCATCGGATATAGGCAAATCATGTGTCCCGATGGGATAGCTGCCAAACTTCTCTTTTGCTTCATCGTTGGCACTCCATACACATGTTCCGCTTCCCCAATCAAACATGAACTCCAGCTTGTACTTAGCCGTCACTTAGCATCCTCCATTATCAGCCACTGATCCATTCCGGGACCGGCATCCTCATTGGGACGGATCTTGAATCCGAATTTCTCGTAAAAATGTTCTTTATCCTTAGCAGAGTTTAAGGTCAGCTTTACTTTATATCCCGGCTTCATATCTTCTTTTAATTTATCGATACAGAATTCTACAAGTTTACGGCCTATTCCCTGCCCCTGATATTCGGGTGCCACTATCACATCAGATAAAAAAGCTATATATCCGCCGTCCCAGAGCAGTCTCACTACACCTATAGCCTTATCATCGTCTCTCACACATATGAGAAAATATGCTTTATCTATACAAGCCTTTGCCTGTTCAAGAGGAAACTCCACCCATCCTACAACTTTTCGCAGCCCCATATATTCTTCAGGAGTAATGTAATCTACGAATTTGATCATAACCAATTCCCCTTTCCGTAAATATCAGAGCTGAACCTTGCCTTTACGGTATCTCCCGAAAAAGATACCGTCATCCACATACTTATCCGTTTCAGACACCCACATGGGGAATTCACCTTTTTCAAGTATGGTTTGACCGTTCAGTACTCCCGTATGAAAAGAGATATGCCTGAACTGTCTCAAGATCAGTTCCATCCTTGTGTACCTTGAACCCTCCGGCTTTTCTCGGAGCATATCATCCGTCAATGAATCCAGATAGTCATAAGTTTTCTTTTCTATAGAATCAAGATATTCCAAAAGCTCTTCATCGGATAATACCGCATCGCAGGGCTTCTCCGGATCATCCATTCCCTCAACATGAAATGAGGGTTCATCGTAATCAAAAGGATTTATGAACCACTTATCCGCAGAATGAAGTGCATGATATACCCATCTCCAGCAGGGTGCACCGTAGCATACTGCATCACGGTCATAGGTCTGAATTGAAGTTCTGATATTCAGAAAATTCGGTTTTACGGTTTCTTTGATGATCATACATAATTCATTCATATTAAGGCCTCACAAGTTTATCTTTTATTCTCATAACAGCATCGTCATCAAGACCAAGATCATGTAAATACTGCTTAGCACTGATATATTTATCTCTGAATAACCTAAGGAAGGAGATCATTGTTTTTTCATTTGCGATAACGACCTCACGTTTGATTTCGGGATGCTCTGCCAGAAGCTTCTCTAGTCTGAGTTTGTTATATTCCCTGCTTATGACGTAATCATATATTATTTTTTCATCAGAGACACCTGCCAAGAAGAAGGCTTTTATCACTTGAACTTAATATCTCACATCTGTCGCTTCGAAAAACTCTGTCCCGGACGGTATATTTATCGGTGCCCGATATCCTGTACCCTCCCAGATCTCTGGTGTTCAATGTTCATTCAAGAATTGATCTATAGGTACGGACATTATCCAGTTTCTTCTCCATCAGATCAAATTTGCCCTTACGCCAGTTTGCATGTCCTCTGGATTCATATCCGTTGTGAAGATAAAGTCTTTGTGCAAAAGGATTCTCCGTAAAAGTATCAAGCCTTACGGATTTGTAACCCATACTCCTAATCTGCTCCTCGATATGAAGTAAAACAATTTTGCCTACACCCTTATTCTGAAACTGCGGAGATACACAAAACCTGTGTAATACATAGGCGGTTTCTTCGTCACATTCCCACTTTCCATTAGCATATTGTTCATCGGATTCACCGCTGATCACATATAAAGCAGCAAGCTTATCTTCAGAATAAGCAAGAAAAAGCGAGTTTTTATCAATATCTTCTTCAAAATCAGTTCGTGCGGGATATATGTCGTCCCACTGATATATCCCATGCCTTTCCATCTCTTCTATGGCCAGTTTTATCAGCTCGCAGATCGCATCTATATCCTGTCTTGTTCCCAATCTGTATTCAATTTCCATTATCTTCTATTCCCAATAATTTTTCTGCCAGTTTAACAGTCTCTTCCTGAGTTCTGTTTTCATCCCGATAGATCACTTTAAATCCTGAATTTTCAAGTTCATCGTAACTTTCTTTGGAACATATCCTTGTAAGGATCTCCCTATAGTTATCAAGCGCCGCCTGAGGATCAGGTTCTTCCAGCATCAGCTTATACAGAAATTGCTTCTCGGGATCCGGGCGGTCAAAGAATCTGTGAACAGATATCTCCGGATTGGACAGCATAACCAGCACGTGATCTGTATCCGAAATCTTATGCAGTGTTTCAATGCAGATATTGGTATCAACAAAAATCTTCTTATCACGAGCCTCAGGCTTATCAAGTAATTCATCAAGGATACCGAGCTCAACGATCTCACATTCTTTCTTTACATTGTTTATCCACGTCACATATTCTTCAGGTGTTCTTCTGATAAACTCATGCCAATCCTCAAGATCCCTGGTATAGGTCAGATTCGGGAATTCATTACTGTCCAGTTCCGGCAATTTCTCATCATGATAGTTTTCTTCCAGCGCAATCCCGTTATGCTTAGCCGCAAGATTTTTTACTATCGTAGACTTTCCGGCATAGGATGTTCCTATTACGAAATATACATTCTTTAATTCCATAAATATCCCCCCAGACGATTCATGGTTTAGATATCACTTTCTTCTACAAACATAGAATCGATATAATTCTTCCTTTTCATCGCCGATATCCTGATACATTTTTGTTTCGAGCAATTTAAATCCGGTCTTTTCGGCAGTCTTCCAAGAAGCGATATTGTAATCCTTGATCACTGCGATTATTTCATCCTCATTGTAATGTTCAAAAAAATGCCGGACATAAGCCTTTACAGCCTCACTGATGTATCCTTTCCTGCGGTGATCACTTCCGACAAAATAACATATTCCTATTCTGTCAGTATCCACGAAATATGTACATCCAACATTCCCGATCACATCTCCCGTATCCTTAAGCAATATGGTACACGGAATATAATCGGTTCGCGGATCATCCTTTTCAGTAAGTTCAATGGCATCGTTTATCCATTCACCTGCCCAGTCCGAAAAAGACTCATCGAAACCGATCTCGGAAAGACTCCCGTCCTTAGCCATTTCCGCGTAAGCCTTCTCATCTCCCGGCTGAATGGATCTTATAATTGTTCTCTCGGTCTCTATACACATTTCTATTTCTCTGCCTCCGTGAGATAGCATAATATGATACTACTTCAAATGAACGATCCAGTCATTATGCTCTATAGTATACTGAAGTTCATTTAAATCGGGATCATTCAAAACTTTCATAAGATCATAAAAATCCTCTACAACATTGATTTCCGAAAGTTTATCTGCATCGACAAATGATTCGCCCGGTTTATCTCACTTTCTTCTCACTAAAAAAGGCGAGCCAAAGGAAACACCCCCTCGACTCGCCAAATTATTAAAAGCCCAAAACAAAATATCTCACAAGGAACAGCAGGAACAAATGCACCGGATAGAATGCATAGAAGAAATATTTCATCTGTCGTCCTCGTTTCCCGTTGTAGAATCTTACGGGAATGAGATCAAGGAATGCCACGCCCTCAAACAGATTCATGACTGTAAGGGCCGTAACTCCCCATATGAATCCGTTGTTTCTTGCATTCCGGAATGCATAGATGGCAACTATCGCAAGCACTCCCCACCCGCCGTAGTCAGTGTGCATAACCTCTGCCAGTGTAAAGAAGAACAAAGTAGCAAAAAGTGACGCAGATAATTTGATCTTCCTTTCCTCATCCCATTTATGCGTAACAGGGATATATGCCGCAATTCCGCCGATAAATCCGATTGCCAAACTCGGTACATATTCATTTACGGGAACTTTCTGACTTATCAGGTATCCTATAAAGCTGAACATACAGGTTGAAAATGCAAGTGCTCCCAGCACTCCCGCGATAACAACACCGATCTTTCCGAGGAATGTGTAGAAACCGTTAAAGCTGTCTTTGTCCTTATGCCTGACATAATCGATACATGCCAGTGCGGAGACGCCCAGGAACAAAGTAAAAAATACATTCTGATGATTCAGTCCGATCTTCGCAAAGAAGGCAAGATCGAAGGGAACATCGGATATAAATGCAAAAATAAAAAGTCTGACAAGATACTTCTTTACATTTCTTGTATGAAGGAAGCCTTCAACAAGCAGGAAACAGAAAATGGGAAAAGCAATTCTTCCTATAGCTCTGAGAAGCAAATCTATGCTCTGAACCACAACAATATTACCCATCCACTCGCTCCATAATCCGGGCACTTTAGAAGTAATGAGGTCCCTGCAATAATCCGATCCGCTTACAGCCAAAATATTTATATAGTGTTCGAACACAGACGCTCCTATGTGATCGATGAACATAGTGACAATGGCGATTATCTTAAGAGTGCTGCCGGTAATTCCTCCGCTTTTTCTTCTGTCGGGTTCCGGAACAACTTTTACAACATCGCCCTTTTGAACACCTGCTTCGTCTTTGCCGTAAGGGCTGACGGTCTCGGTGTAAATTTCCTTATTCTCCTCGTTCATTAATAAAATCCTCCATAATGCTCAAAAGCTCTTCCCTTCCCTGCTTGGTCTCTGCCGAGAAAGGAAGGATCTGTACACCCTTTTCCATCTTAAGAACAGTCTTTATATTCTTGATTGATTTATCAATCTGAGAACGCTTAAGCTTATCCGCCTTTGTGGCAACAACCACGGGAGTAAGACCGGCTTTTACGATCCAGTCATACATCTGCCTGTCATCTGCAGTAGGATCGTGCCTGATATCAACCAACAGTACAACACACTTCAGAGTTTTGGATGTGCGGAGATATTTCTCTATCATCGGTCCCCACTTGGCACGTTCCTGCATGGATGTCTTGGCATATCCGTATCCGGGAAGATCCACAAGATAGAAATATACATCCTCTTCTGCTGTATCCGCACCGCATCTGACCTTATAGTAATTGATGGTCCTGGTCTTACCGGGTTCAGCGGATGTTCTCGCAAGTTTCTTCCTGCACAATACGGTATTTATCAGAGATGACTTTCCCACATTACTTCTTCCCGCAAAAGCAAGTTCGGGGAAGTCGTTAACCGGAAGTTTACTCGTAATACCGCACACTGTATCCAGTTCTGCATTTTTAACGGTAAGCATGTTTCTATCTCCTTCTGACTCCAGGATTAAAAAAAATGTGGAACGAAGGAACAACCCCTCGTTCCACATAATGCTGATTATGTTTTTAAACTGCGTCTTTCTTTTTCCTGATAAGCTTGGTCGCATCGGGATTTCCGCCGTTCTCCACAGCCGCCTTTGTAACCAGACAGCTCTTTATCGTAGAGTCGGAAGGAATCTCATACATTACATTCATCATGGATTTCTCCATAATGGATCTGAGTCCTCTTGCTCCTGTTTTACGCTCGTAAGCCTGATCTGCAACGGATTCCAGTGCCGCCTCTTCAAAATCAAGATCTACACCGTCCATCTCAAAGAGCTTCTTATACTGCTTAACAAGCGCATTCTTGGGCTCTTTTAAGATTCTTATGAGTGCGGCCTTATCAAGGCCTTCAAGAGTTACAGCGATGGGAACACGTCCTACGAACTCAGGTATAAGTCCGAATTTGATAAGATCCTGAGGTTCTACTTTCTTAAGTACCTCTCCGATCTCTCTTTCGGTCTTGGTGGTAACTTCGGTGTTAAAACCGATAGCCTTACGATCCAGTCTGGTCTCGATGATATTCTCGAGTCCGTCGAATGCACCGCCGCAGATGAACAGGATATTGGTGGTGTCGATCTGGATAAGTTCCTGATGAGGATGCTTTCTTCCTCCCTGGGGAGGTACGGAAGCTACGGTTCCTTCGATTATCTTGAGAAGCGCCTGCTGAACGCCTTCACCCGATACATCTCTGGTGATCGAAACGTTCTCGGACTTCTTGGTGATCTTATCGATCTCATCGATATATACGATACCGTGTGATGCTCTGTTAACATCATAATCCGCTGCCTGGATAAGCTTGAGAAGAATGTTCTCCACATCCTCTCCGACGTATCCTGCCTCGGTAAGAGTAGTAGCATCGGCAATGGCAAAAGGCACGTTGATTATCTTGGCAAGAGTCTGCGCAAGATAAGTCTTACCGCTTCCGGTAGGTCCGAGGAGCAGAATATTACTCTTCTGAAGCTCCACTTCGCCTTCCTTGGGGGCATTGGTAACGCGCTTATAATGATTGTAAACAGCTACGGCAAGAGCCTTCTTGGCGTCTTCCTGGCCGATTACATATTCATCGAGAAACTCTTTTATCTGGCGGGGCTTTAAGAGTCTGATCTCCTCATCATTTCCTGATGAATTGTATTCCGCTTCGTCAAAATCATCTTCGATGATATCGGAGCAGATTCCTATACACTCATCACAGATATAAATTCCGGGAGGGCCTGCAACCAGCTTTTTTGCGTCTTTCTTAAGCTTTCCGCAAAAAGAGCATCTGATTTCTCCATCATTGTCTTTTTTGGATGCCATTATTTTTTATCTCCGGTGTCATGGTTTTCGATGACAGAATCTACAAGTCCGTACTCAACAGCTTCCTGAGCAGTCATCCAGTTATCACGGTCGGTGTCCTTGCACATCTGCTCGTAGGACTTGCCGGTGTTCTCGGAAAGGATCTTGTTGAGCTTTTCCTTGGTACGGATGATGTTCTTAGCTGCGATCTCGATATCGGAAGCCTGACCCTTAGCTCCGCCGAGGGGCTGGTGGATCATAACTTCGGCATTGGGAAGGATGTATCTCTTACCTTTTTGTCCGCCTGCAAGGAGGAATGCTCCCATGCTGGCTGCCATACCGATACATACGGTTGATACGTCGCACTTGATGTAGTGCATTGTATCGTAAATAGCCATTCCTGCGGTTACGGAACCGCCGGGGCTGTTGATATAAAGATGAATATCTTTCTCGGGATCCTCTGCCTCAAGGAAAAGAAGCTGTGCTACGACGATACTTGCGGTGTCATCGTTTACTTCATCTCCGAGGAAGATGATCCTGTCTTTTAAAAGTCTTGAATAAATATCATAAGAGCGCTCACCCTTTGAGGTCTGCTCTATGACATAAGGTACTAAGCTTGACATTTATACCTCCTTAGCGTTGTCGGTAACAAACTCCATAGCCTTCTTGATAACGATATCGTTGTTGAGCTCCTTGAGTCCCTTAGCTTCAAGCATCTCTCTTACCTTCTCAACCTCGAGCTGGTAAGCTTCTGCCATTGCCTCGTACTCCTTCTGACGATCTTCATCGGTAACCTCGATGCCTTCCTTCTCGGCAACAGCCTGAAGAACAAGGCGGGACTTGATACGATCCTCAGCCTGAGGTCTTACCTGCTCCATCATCTTGTCGAGGGTAAGTCCGGTATACTTAACATACTGATCCCATGAAAGACCCTGCATCTGAAGTCTCTGCTGATAATCTCTGATGATCATCTTCTGCTCGGTCTCAAAGATCTCCTCGGGGATATCCATCTTGGCACCCTCGATAACCTTGGCAATAGCCTCGTCCTGCTTCTTGCCTCTTGCCTCATTGAGCTTATCTACTTCAAGGTCGCTCTTAACGGAATCCTTGTAATCCTGAACGGATTCAAATCCCTTGTCAGATGCATAATCATCATCAAGAGCGGGAACCTTCTTCTCTTCGATCTCATTAACCTTGCACTTGAAGACAGATGCCTTTCCTGCAAGTGAATCTTCGTGATAATCCTCGGGGAAGGATACGTTTACATCGAGATCCTCACCGATCTTAGCGCCTACAAGCTGCTCTTCAAATCCGGGAATGAACTGGCCGGATCCGATGGTAAGGGTATAATTCTCTCCCTTTCCGCCTTCGAATGCTACGCCGTCTACAAATCCTTCGAAATCAAGCTTGATGCGGTCGCCGTCAGCAACAGGTCTCTCTACCTTCTCAAATCTTGCGTCCTTATCGAGCTCGGACTGGATCTTCTTCTCTACGTCCTCGTCGGTAACCACGGTATCAACAGCTGCTATCTCGATTCCCTTGTAATCGCCAAGCTCAACCTCGGGTCTTACGGCTACGGTAGCGGTGAAAATAACGGGCTTTCCTGCTTCAGCCTGAACAACTTCGAAGCTGGGGCTGGACATGATGTCCTCTTCAACCTCGTCATAAGCCTTCTCATACTCATCGGGAACGAGCTCATCGAGAGCTTCGTTATAGAAAACCTCTTTGCCATACATCTTCTCGATCACGTTCTGGGGAGCCTTTCCCTTTCTGAATCCGGGAATGCTGATGCTGCCCTTCTGCTTGTTATATGCAGCTTTGATGGCCTTATCGAACTCCTCCGCTGCGACCTCAATGGTCATCTTGATCTTGCTTCCTTCAAGTTTCTCGACACTAACGCTCATTTGAAAAATCTCTCTTTCTAAAATTATTAATGTTAACGTCTGGTAAAGGCGTTTTTCGCATTGCGCAGACAAAGTTTAGTATACCCGATGAATACGCAATAATCAAGCATTTAGGACTGAACGTTTCTCGAATAAACAACCCCTGCCCTGTCTTCAAATCCCGTCAGAGCCGCCTCAGCTTCCTTTTCTGCCTTCTTATATCCCGAGGGCGTCAGCATGGCTATATCCATAAGCCTGCAAAGCACGGTATACATATCCGGAATCCTCTCATTTCCCTCCGCCAAAGTACATTCTCTGATCAAGAGTTCAAGAGAAGCTGAAAAGGAAGGATCCGCCTTCCTTATGGAGACGAACTTTCCGCCCGAAGGGGCCTTTTGTCCGGTAAGCATGCGGTAAAAAAGTGTTCCGAAGGCATATACATCCGAATACATTCCTTGTTTTGACTTATTGTCAATTTGTTCAGGAGCACTCTCTCCGGCCGTTCCGGCTTTGGATCCGTCAGCCTCTTCGAGAAAACAGGCCGTTCCAAGATCCACCAGTCTTATCTCTCCGTCGGGCTGTAAGATCAGGTTCTCAGCTTTCAGGTCCCTGAACAAAATATTACCGTCGGACTGCTGTAAAAATGCAATCCCGTCCGCAACAGATACGGCAAATTTCATCGCCTCGGGCTGACCGAAACCGTTCCTTAGGCGTATTGCTTCATCGAGAGGCGTTCCCCATATGTATTCCTCGAGAATGCAGTATTTTCCGTCTTCGTCATAAGATTCTTCGAATTTTGGAAAAAGAGGGTGATCCGCAAGCTTTAAAAACTTTTCTTCCCTGTCTCTTACAGATTTATCATCTGTTTCCTTGAGTGCGAAATACTTCCCGTCTTTTTTTACTCTGTATACGTTCCCGAACGAACCGGAACCCATAAGTTTCTTTTCATCAAATTCACGCATCATTTCACCTGGCTGTCATTTAACCGCAAGTGCGGCAATGCATCCTTCAAACCTTTCTCCCGCAAGTTCCTTCAAATGTCTGTCAAAAGCATCATCTCCGGAGATATCATCAACATCAAGGGCACTCATGGGAGAGAACTGTCCGGAACAGCCTTCGCCCAGTAATACTTCATCGGCCCATTTCTCGGGGCAGGCTATTAAAACCGTTCCTTCATCAAGTAACAGTATATCCTCTCCACCGAATTCCGGGGATAAACATTTGACGAATTTTTTCTTACCGAAAACTAAAGCGGTTCTTACGATACACATTCCGGAGCCTTCCGTAACATAGACATAAGCATTCCCGCCTGCGGCAAGTATACCCGCACAGCCGCTTCCAAACTCGGATCCCGGTCCGAGAACAGGCGACTCTTCTGCGGAAGATACGGAAAAGCCAAACACGGCAGCCTGCAGATAATCAGCTCCGTATTTGGAAATACCGCTCACAAAATCCTTAGAGAAAAAAAGGGCAAGACTCCCTTTGAGCTCACCCGTTACACTGCCTGTGCTTTCCGGCGTATCGCCCGCAGGCAGGTCTCCGCATATAGCCATGGCGGCGCAGGTTCCCCCGACGTCCGCCTTTTCAAGCACAACATGGCCGATTGTCTTATATAATCCCATCAGATATTCCAATCAGGCATTCTCCCTTGCTTCTTTTTCCGCATCAAGGATCTGGGCAACCGTAGGATTTTCGATGACCTTATGTGCATTCATAGCCTTTTCGATCTCTTCGTAAATCTCAAGGAAGCCTATCTTATGATCCAAAAATCTTGCAACCGCCTCTTCGTTTGCCGCATTAAAAACAGTGGGCATTGTTCCGCCGGTTTTAGCGGCCGTATATGCAAGGGCAAGACCCCTGAAGGTATCGGTATCGGGCTTTTCAAAAGTCATGCTTCCGACCTTGAACAGATCCAGCTTTTCCGACTTCATCGGCATCCTGTCCGGATAAAAGAGAGCGTAATTGATGGGAAGCTTCATGTCCGGTGTTCCCATCTGTCCTATTACCGCGCCGTCCTTAAATTCAACGGCGGAGTGAAGAACGGACTGGGGGTGGACCGTTACACACACTCTTTCATGTCCCACACCAAAGAGCCATGCGGCTTCCATTACTTCAAGTCCCTTATTGACAAGGCTGGCACTGTCTATGGTGATCTTGCGTCCCATGTTCCAATTGGGATGTTTAAGCGCATCCTCAGGTGTCTTGGTTGCAAGTTCATCCCTTGTCATTCCTCTGAAAGGACCACCGGAGCATGTAAGTATGATCTTCTCTATACGGTCCGCGGGCGATCCCTGAAGTGACTGGAATATGGCGGAATGCTCACTGTCAACGGGAAGGATCTTAATTCCTTTTTCCTTTGCAAGAGGCATTATGATATGTCCCGCACAAACCAGAGTCTCTTTATTGGCAAGTGCAATGTCTTTGCCTGCCTCGATGGCAGCTATGGTGGGTCTGATACCGATCATTCCCACAATGGCGGTAACTACGATATCACTGCAAGGATCCGAAGCAGCTTCCAGATTACCTTCCATCCCCGTAAGAAGTCTTATACCGGACAGATCGGAGATCCTGTTCTTCAGATCTGCGGCAGCCTTCTCATCATCCATAACGACGATCTCAGGCATAAACTCCCTAACCTGCTTTTCCATCAGGTCAACATTCTTACCTGCAGACAACGCAGTTATCTTTATATCTTTCGGATTTTGTCTTGCAACCTCAAGAGTCTGTGTTCCGATGGAACCCGTAGACCCGAGTACAAATACTCTTTTCATCTATATCTCCTACACATGTAGTTAATAATCTCGTCTTAACACCATAACTCAGCGGAGCAAAGTGCCGTGCGTTTATTTTTCGGGATGTTCCGCAGCGTCGGTACTTAGCGAATTCGAAGCTAAGCAAGAATGAGCTTAGTATCCGTTACGCAAACTTCGTGATCTTTCGAAGTTTTGGATTGCGGCGACAAGCGTATCCCGAAAAAATAATGCACGGTGATTTGCCCCGCGAGAATAGTCTTAACCAAAGATGTTGTGTATATCGTTAAAGAATACGACAACGACGATAATGAGCAATAAGACCATTCCCGCAAGATGGACATATGCTTCTTTCTTGGGAGGTACAGGTTTTCCCCTTACGATCTCAACAAGTGCAAAAAGAATTCTTCCTCCGTCAAGTGCGGGAACGGGAAGCAGATTAAAGATACCCAGATTTACGGTCAGTAAAAGGGTAAGATTAAGCATGTTAACAAGCACGGTCATCCATCCGTAAGGGCTGGTCTCTTCGATGATATCGCCGACCATGTTTACGACTCCCACGGGACCCGCAACATTCTCACGTGCGATGTTACCTGTAAGGATGGCACCGAGCCCCTTCCAGACCATGAGCACATTATATCTCATCTCATACCAGGTATATCTGAATGCATCGAATCCGTGAAGTTCATCAACGTAAGTGTCGTTGGTGATACCGATCAGATATCTGCCATACTCCTCATCATAGTAAGGAGTCAGGATAACCTCTCCGATCTCATCGCCTCTCTGATAAGTAACTCTTACATCGCCGCCGCGGTAATAAGATGTAAAAACAGAGATCTCGTCATAGAGATAAATCTTGCCACCGTTAAGTGCGATGATCTTATCGCCTGCCTGAAGACCCGCCGCCTCGGCAGCGCCGCCTTCAATTGTCTCGGTAATAACAGGCTCCCTGATAATGATCATGTTGACCATTATAAAGGCAACGATAAATCCCAGGATAAAATTAAAAAGAGGACCAGCAAGAAGTGTGGCAAGCTTAGCCCAGGGAGATGCATTTAAGAACTTAGATCTGTCCTTGATCTGTCCCGGTACTTCTTCTTTTTCCTCTTCCGTATCCTCGACCTCATCCATTCCGTCATAGACACAAGCTCCGCCCAGAGGAAGGATGTTTATCTTATAAGTGGTTTCGCCTTTTTTGAACTTAAAAATAGATGGTCCGAATCCGACCATGAATTCCTTGACTCTGATGCCGTTAGCCTTGGCAACTACGAAATGTCCGAATTCATGGGACACGACCACCACAGAAAAAATTATTATAAACCATATAAGTGAAACGATCATATTCATATACATTACTCCTTACGGATCGCCGTAAAGCTCAGATCGCCGCAACAAGAAGATATGTCAAGATGTATGCAGCGGGTCCGCAAAGGATCATCGAATCGAATCTGTCCATGATGCCGCCGTGACCGGGGATCAGATGACCGAAATCCTTGATGTTGTTATTTCTTTTAATGCCGGATGCCGCAAGGTCTCCGACCATTCCCATAAGTGCCCCGACTCCGCAGATGAGTGCGATCTTCCACTCAAGATACTGAACGGGCATGAATCTCTTGACATACAGGATTGCGAAAATATATCCGAGTATTGCGGTTCCGATGATACCGCCTATGCATCCTTCGGTTGATTTCTTGGGAGAAAGTTCTTTGAAAGGATGATGCTTTCCGAATAAACTTCCCGCGCAATAAGCAAGAGTATCGCATCCCCAGGATGATATGAGAACCATCCATACCAGGAATTCTCTTCCCTCAAGCTCACGGATCATATAGATAAAACTGAGCATGATGGGACAGTAGATAACGGAAAAAACAGTTCGAACGATCCTATCGCTTGAGTACAAGGGGAACTTGACAACGAACCACACAAGTTCAAGCACCATAAAACCTCCGATGCCTATGATCAGATAAGTCGCATCGGAAGTAAAATTAACTGCCATGTAATAAAGGATTATGCAGATAACTGCGATAAGATCCGGACCGTTTACACTTCTTTTTTCCGTTTCGGAACAAAGAGCCTTAACCAGCTCAAAGTATCCGATGATGGATATAAGCATTAAGAGCACAGACAGCAAATACCCGCCAAAGGCAAATGCAATGCCCATGACGGTTACTATCACAACCCCGCTTAAAAGTCTTTTTACGAACATTAAGATATCCTGCCTTTATTTTTCGTCCTTAACAAGCCCACCGAATTTACGGGTTCTCGAAGCATAGCTTTCAAGTGCTTTATCGAGCTCGGCTTCGTTAAAATCAGGCCATGCACAGTCTGCAAAATAAAACTCGCTGTACGCCAGCTGCCACAGGAGGAAATTAGATATCCTCTGCTCGCCGCATGTACGGATCAACAGATCGGGATCGGGACCGCCAGCGGTATCGAGGGCATCCGAAAGATCCTTTTCAGTAAGACCCTTCATAAAATCAATATCATTCTCAGATGCGAGCTTTCTTACAGCTCTTACGATCTCATCGCGTCCGCCGTAATTAAGCGCTATCTGGAATAAAAGTCCCGTGTTGCCTGCGGTCTTTTCTTCAAGATCCGCAATAGAAGCACGAAGATCCGGAGCAAGGGCGGATTTGTCACCGATGACCCTGACCTTCATGTTATTCTTCATCGCACGCTTGATTGAATTTTTCATATACTCGCGAAGAAGGGACATAAGTGCATCCACTTCATCTGTCGGACGGTTCCAGTTCTCGGTGGAAAAGGCATATACGGTGAAAACCTTGATGCCTTTATTCCACACGATCTCACACATATCTTCAACGACATGTGCGCCTTTTACATGACCGGCATTTCTCGGAAGGCCTTTTCTCTTGGCCCATCTTCCGTTTCCGTCGAGTATTATCGCAAGATGCTCGGGAACATTACTCATTATACGGTCATAAGCTCCTTGGTCTTCTCTTCAAGAGCCTTATCGATCTTGGCAATATAATCATCGGTAAGCTTCTGGAGTGAATCAGCAAGATCTGCAGCTTCATCCTCTGAAACCTCACCCTTGCCGAGCTTCTTGAACTCTTCATTTCCGTCTCTGCGGATATTTCTGAGTGCAACCTTGCCCTCTTCAGCTTTCTTCTTGATATCCTTTACAAGATCCTTACGTCTTTCCTCGGTAAGCTCAGGGAACTGAAGTCTGATGATGCTTCCGTCGTTCTGAGGATTGATTCCGATGTCGGAAGTAAGAATAGCCTTCTCGATTGCTTTGAGCATCGACTTATCCCAGGGTGCGATCTGGATGATACGTGCCTCGGGAACGGATACATTGCCCACCTGCTGAATGGGGGTGGGAGTTCCGTAATAATCTACCTTGATCTTGTCAAGAACGTGAGGGTTAGCTCTTCCCGCACGAACTGCCGCATATTCCTCGCCGAGGAAATCAAGGGTCTTTTTCATTTTCTCTTCATATGACTGTAATCTGGCGTCCATAAAAACCTCCGCTCTATACCGTAACTCTGGTACCGTTTAATTTGCCGTAAAGAGTATTTACGATGCTGTTTTCTTCGTTCAGTGAAAATACCGCCATGGGCATCTTATTGTCCCTTGCAAGGATCGATGCTGTCATATCGACTACCTGAAGGTTCTGAGCAATGACATCATCAATGGTGATCTCATCATAACGCTTGGCATCAGGATTCTTCGCAGGATCGGAATCATAAACTCCGTCGATCGATTTTGCAAGAAGGATCTGATCCGCTTCAACTTCAACCGCTCTTAAGACTACGCCGGTATCCGTTGAGAAGTAAGGATGTCCCGTGCCTCCGGCAAAGAAAACAACATGTCCTTCTTCAAATGCCGCATTTGCCTTATCCTTGGAAAAAAGATCGGTAAATGCTCCGATGGTGAAAGGAGTCAGGATATCGGTCTTAAGTCCGACTGATCTGCAGATCTCCGATACATAAAGCGCATTCATGACCGTTGCCAGCATTCCTATCTGGTCTGCTTTGGTACGATCGATATTCTCGGAGCTTCTTCCTCTCCAGAAGTTTCCGCCTCCGATGACAACACCCACCTGGGTTCCGCGGTCTGCTATCTCTTTGATCTGTCCCGCAACCATTCTTACGGTAGGCTCGTCAAAACCTTTTCCGGTAGGTCCAGCAAGTGCTTCACCGCTGAGTTTCAATAATATTCGCATAAATCTCTCCCGTAAAAGCCTTTAATAGGATCAGTTTTCTTCCTTCTTCTTGGTCTTCTTCTCGGGTCTGGTCTCAGGCTTGTAATCATCAAAGAATGCGGTAGGGCTGACTTCGGCATATGCCTGTGAGCATACACCTTCGAGTGCTGCACCGTTGTTGATCTGAACTGACTTCGAACGGATGTTACCCATAACGATCGCAGTTGAATCGAGGATAACGGGACCGTGTACATCGATGTCTCCCTTTACAGCGCCTGCGATAGCTGCGCTGAATGCGGAAATATTTCCTACGATAACGGTTCCTGCACCGATCTTAACGGAGCTTTCGCTGGTGACATTACCGGTGATCTTGGCATTCTCTGCATAGATTTCTTTTGCTTCGGAATTTCCTACGATGTGTCCGGTTACATTGAGCTTGCCCTTTACGGTAACGTCTCCGTTTACCTTGCCTACAAGATCAAGAGAACCTTCGGACTCGATATCACCGTTTACGACCATTCCTCCCGTGATAACGGAAGTCTCTTCTGAAAAATTACCTGTCTCCATTTCATCTGCTCCTTTATAAGTAGAATTTGCAAAGTCTTCTTTAACTTCTTCGTAAGAAGGTTCGTCATCAGTTTCTTCGAAGATTTCTTCCGTCTCCTCCTCGGGCTCATCCGCAGGCTCTTCATTTGTGCTAAGAGCAGCGAAAGCAAGGTCGAGTGCTGAAGTGTAATCCTCGGAAATCTCTTCCAGGGGATCGGTCTCCTCTTCAGAGGAAGAATCCTCCGTTACATCTGCAAGTACATCTGAAATGATATCATCCTCTGAAGTTACTGCTTCTTCCTCTTCGTAAGCAGGCTCTTCATATTCGGGCTCTTCGTCCGTAACCGCCTCTTCCTCGGTTAGTTCTTCAACTTCGGGAAGGGGCTCCGTAAGACCTGCAAGGATTGAATCAAGGTCATCGCTTATATCTGACTGCTCGGATGATTCACCGTTTTCATCTTCATGAAAATCGTCTCCTCCGAGATCCGATACAAGGTCTTTGAGCAGTGAAGCGACATCATCGTTGTCTTCGGAATATTCTCCGGCAGACTCCGTGGCCTCCGCAGCCTCATCCATTCCGGCCACTTCAGCTTCGGCGAGAATGTCTTCAGCTTTGAGCTGTGCTTCTTCTTTTTTCTTCTCAGAACCCGCCACCTGGGACAGATCCTGTTTCAGTTCACCGAAAAAACCCATCTGTTACCTCCATTTTTTACCTTCCGATATCATGTTGAATGACAGCAGTGTCAGATGTTATCGGGAGTATTTCAACATTATCCATTGCCTGAAGTGCTTCAAGTATCTCAGGTAACGCCATTACCGTGGATCTCTTGGCCGCACTGTCGTGCAACAGAATGACCGTAGTATCTCTGGATTCAATTCCGTTTAAAGCATTTCTCACGATCTGATCAGATGTAAGAGGAACTTTTCCGGCATCTCCGCTCGATACGTTCCAGTCAAAATAAGTGATGCCCTGCGATTCAAGATAATCGGCGAGCTCACGGACATCGGTGCCGCTCACGTCATTGGAACTTCCTCCGGGGAAACGATAAAACTGAGGAGTCTGTCCCGTTACATCTTCAAGAAGTGATCTGATCCTCTGAGTATCTTCCGCAAAGCTTTCGGGTGATGCATAGATATCACCGTAAACATGTGAGTAAGAATGCATTCCGAGGGTGTGTCCCTCTTCAACTATGCGGATATATCTGGCATATGATGCGGTGTTTTCTTTTCCGACAACGAAGAATGTTGCCTTCACACCGTACTCGTTTAAAATATCGAGAATGTCATCGGTATAGATACTGGGACCGTCGTCAAAAGTAAGATATACTCTGTGGATCCCGTCCGTCTCCGTATCCGACGCGTAGGTCAGACCGGGAGCGGTGTTGATGACATTATCATTTACATTAAACTCTTCAGGAATGTACTCGTCGTTAAGATCCGCACTCATGTATTCCGATACAAATGCGGGCACCTCTCCATCAGCCGTTTCGTAAACATTTTCATCATACCAGGATAACTGAACGAGTCTGGATTCACGGGTTCCAAGCTCCTCAACTGCCTCCCTTCCCGCAATCCTGTTTTCCAGCATTGCAACACGTGAGGCAAGTATTATACAAACGGCGATCGGTATTATAATTACCGTCGGCAAAATAAAACGTATTATTTTATCCGAATAACGATTCATAAAGGCACCTCGAAGACCGGATAGGATCCGCCTTCAAGGTGAATCGTCACGGTCTTAAACCAGATCTGCTATATCGTAGATCAGCTGTTCGGAATCAGCCCATCCGAGGCAGGGATCGGTAATGGACTTACCGTAGATACCCTCTCCGATCTTCTGATTTCCTTCTTCTATGTAGCTTTCTATCATAAATCCCTTAACCATCTTCTTGATGTCGGGATTAAGATTTCTGTTGTGAAGTACTTCCTTGACGATCCTGATCTGCTGCTTGAACTGCTTATCGGAATTCGAGTGGTTCGAATCGATGATGACAGCAGGATTCTTAAGATCCATCTTGTTGTACATATAGAGAACTCTTACGAGATCCTCATAGTGATAGTTGGGAGTGTTGTTCCCGTGCTTGTTGGTAGCACCCCTGAGTACGGCATGAGCCTGTTCATTACCGCTGGTTTTTACTTCCCATCCTCTGTAGATGAAAGAGTGGCCATGCTGGGCTGCGTAAATTGAATTCATCATAACGGCAAGATCACCGCTGGTAGGATTCTTCATACCTGCAGGTACATCGAATCCGGAAACGGTAAGCCTGTGCTGCTGGTCCTCAACGGAACGCGCACCGACCGCTACGTATGAGAGAATATCGGAAACATATCTCCAGTTTTCGGGATAAAGCATCTCATCTGCGGGAGTAAGTCCTGTCTCCTCTACAGCTCTGATATGCATATGTCTTACAGCAATAAGTCCCGCTACGAAATCAACGCCCTTCTCGGGATCGGGCTGATGAACGATTCCCTTATAACCCGAACCGGTGGTACGGGGCTTGTTGGTATAGATCCTGGGTACGAGGATCAGCTTATCCTTAACCTTCTCGTTAACCCTTGCAAGTCTTCCGACATAGTCACAGACAGCTTCTTCGTTATCTGCGGAGCAGGGACCGATAATAAGAATGCATTTATCGGATTTGCCGGTAAATACATCTTTAATCTCCGCATCGCGCTGTTTTTTGATCTCCCTGACCTTTTCGGGAACGGGATACTCCGCTCTGATCTCGTCGGGAGTAGGTAATTTTTTGATGAATTCGAAAGACATGATTTTTGTTTCCTTTTTTCTCGATTAAGACGCATTTTTTGTAGGGCGCGTCCAAGGAAACATTATATTATATTCACCATGCTAAAGCAAACAATAACCGCTGTTATTGCGGGTTTGGTGACAATGGGGACGTTTCATTTTTGTCACCCATTGACAAAAACGAAACGTCCCCATTGTCACAGCATAATACTATGTTCAACTTCTGGGATGTGCTCCTGCATAAGCCTTTCTCAGCGAATTCTGCGCTATCTTGGCATATACCTGAGTTGTGGAGATATCGGAATGACCAAGCATTATGGAAACGCTCTTGATATCTGCCCCGTGCTCTATAAGATGCGCCGCAAAACTGTGGCGAAGCAGGCAGGGAGTAACATCCTTCTCTATGCCCGCATCCTTAACATACGATTTAAGAATCTTCCAAAAGCCCTGTCTGGACATCTCTTCACCCTGATAATTGGGGAACAGTACGTCACTTACCCGTTCTCCGATAAGAGCGTTTCTTCCGCTTTCGAGATATGCGATCATCGCGCTTCTGGCGTGTCTTCCGAGAGGAATGCTCCTTCCGTTTACGGTGAGCATGTCGGTCTTAAGATCAACATCCGTAACTTTAAGTTTAATAAGCTCGGAAACCTTTATTCCCGTAGCATACATAACCTCCAGCATTGCCTTGTCACGAAGGCACTTTGCATCATCTCCGGAAGGCGCATCAAGAAGCCTGATAACCTCATTTTCCGTAAGGATATCGGGATTCGTACGCTCAACCTTGGGCCCTGCAAGCCCCCTTGAGACATCTTCTTCTACCTCGTGGCAAGTATAAAGATATGAATAGAAAGCATGGATTGACGCCACGTTTCTGGATATAGTGGAAGTCTTGAAATCCCCTGCTTCAAGATAATCTATATAACTCACAAGATTGTGTCTGGTAACTTCCGTAAGATCGTCAATTGCAAGATCCGAGCAAAAACTCTCAAGTCTGCTGAGATCTCTTCTGTACGACTGAATGGTATTCTCGGACATCTTCTTTTCTTCTCCGAGATACCTGGTAAAAAGATCAAGATATCGCCCCATCAAAAATAAATTCCCATCCGGCATCCATGCCATATTTGCCGCTATCCGTATAACGCGACAGAACGAATTATAAAAAAGAAAAAAACTTATTACAAGAAAAAAATAGCATAGAAAAAACGGCGTATTTTCTACGTTTTTTCTATGCCACAAGATGTTGTTGAAATGCTTCTCCGGCCGTTGTCCGAACCACAAGGCCGTAGAAAAAAATTAAAAAATTATGAGTGATATTTTGAAGCGTACATGAGGATCCCGATGATGGTTTTCGCGTCCTGGATCTTTCCTTCGTAGATCATCTTAAGTGCGTCATCAAGTGATACGGCTTCGAGATCGATATACTCATCGTCATCGAGATGCTGAGGATGTCTGTCCTTCAGGCCTCTTGCAAGATACAGCCCGATCTTCTCGTTACAGAATGCAACGGTAGTATAGATGGTTGTCAAGTATTCGATATTATCGCATACATATCCGGTCTCTTCCGCCAGTTCTCTCTCTGCGGCAACTTTGGGATCTTCTTCTCTTGAATCCAGCTTTCCCGCAGGGATTTCAATGGTCTGTCTCTCCAGGGGATTTCTGTACTGTTTTACCATAAGGAGCTTTCCGTCCTCACGTACCGCAACAACAGCAGCCGCACCGACGTGATCTATAAGATCCCATTCCACTGTGCTTCCGTCCGGCATGAGCATGGTGTCGTGATAATAATCGATAACTCTGCCCTTTGTGATAAGTTTTCTGTCTATACGCTTGATCTCGTCCATTGTATATCTCCCGTGACAGCGGGCACGCTTCATTTTTGTCACCCGTTGACAAAAATGAAGCGTCCCCACTATCACTAATTTACTTGTTTAACAGCTTCTCAACAGCCGCAAGTTTTACGCAAAGCACCAGAAGGTCCGTAGCCTGTGACATCTCATCCGGAGTGGGATAAGAAGGAGCTATTCTGATGTTGGAATCCTTGGGATCTTTCTTGTAAGGGAATGTAGCGCCTGCACCGGTAAGGGTTACTCCCGCTTCCTTGCAAAGTTCTACGACTCTCTTTGCACATCCTTCCATTACATCAAGTGAGATAAAATATCCGCCGTTGGGCTCGGTCCACTGCGCGATTCCCGTTCCTGTAAGTTCCATTGCAAGAACTCTTTCGCAGGCCTCGAACTTGGGACGAAGGGATGCGGCATGCTTCTTCATGTGCTCTTTTACGCCGTTAATATCCTTGAAATATCTCACATGTCTGAGCTGGTTTATTTTGTCATAACCGATGGTCTGTACGGTCATGGACTTTCTCATATCATCAAGGTTTGCATGTGATGATGCGATGGCTGAGATTCCGGCTCCGGCAAAAGTAACCTTTGAAGTGGAACAGAACTCAAATACCATGTCGGGATTTCCGGCGTTCTTACACTCTGAAATGATGTCTGGAATCCTGTCCTGACGGCTCTCCTCTTCATAGAGGTGATGGATCGCATATGCGTTATCCCAGAAGATCCTGAAATCCTTTGCAGCAGGTTTAAGTGAAGCAAATCTTCTTACGGTTTCTCCGGAATAAGTATATCCCTGGGGATTTGAATACTTGGGTACACACCAGATTCCCTTGATGGCCTCGTCTTCGGATACAAGCTTTTCAACCATATCCATATCGGGACCTGCGGGAGTCATGGGAACAGTGATCATCTCAACACCGAAGTGCTCGCAGATTGCAAAATGTCTGTCATATCCGGGAGCAGGGCAAAGGAACTTAACCTTATCAAGCTTGCCCCAGGGAGTATTTCCCAGAAGTCCGTGGGTGAAAGCTCTTGAGAAGGTATCATACATTATGTTTAAAGATGCATTTCCGCATACGATAACATTAGATGAAAGGGTCTCCATGATATCGGCCATAAGCTTCTTAGCCTCGGGAAGACCATCCATAACACCGTAGTTTCTTACATCGGTATCATCGCTTGCATGCATATCACTTTCGGAATTAAGCACGTCAAGAAAATCCATACCCATATCAAGCTGGGCAGGTGAAGGCTTTCCTCTTGCCATATTAAGAGCAAGTCCCTTTCCTTTGGCATCCTTGTACTCCTGATCGAGCTGTGCATAGAGCTTTTCAAGCTCTTCTTTGGTCATTTCGGCGTAAATCTCTGCCATTGCATCCTCCATTCAAATAACATCGGGCCAGAATTGCATAACTGTATACAATAATCCACACTCGGGATATAATACTAAATCGTTTTAAATTTGTAAAGGGGATAATGAATCGACACTTCCGCACTCCGAGGGGTGACGTGGATGCATGAGCTGTCGAGACTTCGGTGGTCTGCGGCATGAGGCGGAACGTTCAAGGTTCTTAGGCCGCCTGATCCCCGAAAAGCGAGACAGTCATGCGCCGCGGCAGGCCCCCAGGAGTGCGGAAGTGTCATATTCAGTCACAATAACAAAAGACAGCTGCCTTTCGGCAACTGTCTTCTATTTTGTCCTTTAATGATAAATTCGGGAACCGGCGAGGGGTTATTTTGCGTAATCCACAACCCTCTTCTCGCGAATGATATTGACCTTGATCTGTCCGGGATATTTCATCTCGTCTTCGATCTGTTTGGAAATATCTCTTGCGAGTATTACCATGTCCGCATCCGTAATCTGATCGGGTACGACCATGACTCTGACTTCTCGGCCTGCCTGAATAGCAAAAGATTTTTCAACACCCTTATAACTGTTGGAGATTTCTTCGAGCTGCTTTAAGCGATTCGTATAAATGTCGAGGGTCTCGCGTCTTGCACCGGGACGAGCTGCCGAAATGGCATCTGCCGCCTGTACGATAACTGCGATAAGTGTCTGAGGCTCGACATCACCGTGGTGAGCTTCAACCGCATTGATAACGGTGGGGCTTTCCTTGTACTTGCGGCACAGATCCGTACCGAGCTGTACATGAGAGCCTTCCATCTCATGGTCGATTGCTTTACCGATATCATGCAAGAGTCCTGCGCGCTTAGCTGTCTTGACATCAAGTCCGAGCTCTGCTGCCATAAGGCCTGAGAGCTGTGCAACTTCTATGGAATGCTTCAGAACGTTCTGACCATAGCTGGTACGATATCTCATACGGCCTAAAAGCTTGACCATCTCGGGATGAATACCGTGAACTCCGACTTCGAGTACGGCAGCTTCACCTTCTTCTTTAATGGTCTGATCGACTTCCTTGCGGGCTTTCTGTATCATCTCCTCAATCTTGGCAGGATGGATACGACCGTCCACTATAAGCTTCTCAAGAGCAATCCTTGCAACTTCTCTTCTTACAGGATCGAATGCGGATAATACGACAGCATCGGGGGTATCGTCAACAATAAGCTCGACTCCGGTCATGGTTTCGAGAGTTCTGATGTTTCTTCCCTCTCTTCCTATGATCCTTCCCTTCATGTCTTCGTTAGGAAGCTGTACTACGGAAATAGTACTTTCAGCGACGTGGTCCGCTGCACATCTCTGAATGGCTGTGACGACGATCTCCCTCGCCTTCTTATCAGCCTCTTCCTTTGCCCTGTTCTCAGATTCCTTGATCATCAGGGCTTCTTCGTGTTTCAGATCTTCTTCAACAATACTTAATAAGTGTTCTTTTGCTTGTTCAGAGGTTAATCCGGAAATCCTTTCCAGTTCCTGCAGTCTCTCTTCATTGAGCTTGGAAATCTGAGCTTCTTTTGCTTTCAGATTATCCTCTCTCGCCGAAAGTGACGTCTCTCTCCTCTCGATATTCTCGAGTTTTTTGTCGACTGACTCTTCCTTCTGCTGAATTCTGCGTTCCGACTTGCTTACCTCGGCTCTGCGTTCCTTGACCTCACGGTCAACATCGTTCTTGACGCGTAGTGCGTCTTCCTGAGCTTTAATAGATGCTTCACGCTTCTCTGATTCAGCCTTCTTAAGAGCTTCATCGATGATCTCGCGGGCTCTCTTCTCGGCATTTCCCATAACTCCGTCAGCCTTATTTTTCATCTTGGATGAAGTAAAAGCTGCCGTAACAAGTGCGGTAATGACTATAGCGGCCACGATGATCCCGATCCATACACCAGTAGGCATCATGCAGGAGCACCTCCTTATAAAATTGTCATAGTACAACAGATTTATATTAGATTTTTCTGACAACTATGTCAAGAAAAACTTAAGATAACCTTAATGTAATTTTAAGCATTTCTCATATTTCTATAGGTCCATAAAAAATCATAAAGGACATAGAAAAGCAGAGAGTTGCACATCAGGATGTCGACATATTTTTTCTGTTCGTCATCCATAAAACGTCCATAAAATTTGTTCTTTCTGAAATCAGGAAATTCCTGCTTCATTCTCTTCTTGATATGACGGATGAGGGAATACTTTTTCCCCTTGGGCATACGCATGTACGAAAAGATCGTATTGGTAAAATAAACCGTGGTAAAGATATTCTCTATCTCGTGATAATACTTTTTGAGAAAGCCTCTCTTTTTGAGTTCGGCAAGCATGAACTCCGCCGCCTCCATCCTGTCATGAACCCGCTCTTCGGTTATGGTATGAACGGTGGATGAATCGTGCTGATAATAGTAATAAAGGGGCTCATCCACATACTCAAAATGCTTGTAATACATCGCCCAGACAGGCCCTGCGGCGTTATCCTCATAGAATATCCCTTCGGGAAAAGAAAGATTGTTGTCCTTTATAAGGGATGCCCTATATACCTTGGTAACCATGCTGGACATGTTGTTGAGATAATCACGGCGTCTTTCATCCGTAAATTCTCCCGTAGTGCATTCATAAGCAAGGGGAACCACTTTACCGATCCTAAAGGTATGACTGTCCACCATGTTGTAGCAACAGCCTACGATATCGGCTCCTGTATCCTCTCCTCTTTTCAAAAGCTTTGCGTAATAGTTGGGAGAAACCCAGTCATCGGAATCGATGAAGCTGAGCCATTCACCCTTTGATTCTTTTATACCCGCATTTCTTGCTCCGCCCTGATGACGGTTTTCGGGAAGTGCTATGACGCGTACCTTGCCGGGATATTTGCTTTCATACTCACGGCAGATTGCAAGCGAATCATCCGTTGATGCATCATCAACGGCTATGATCTCGTACTCTTTATCCAGATTTTGATTAATAAGAGAATCGAGACAGAATTTTAAATTTCCGTCTGAAGACATATTGTAGACGGGGACGATAATACTGAGATACATAAAAACTCCGGTAAAACAAATTATTTTTTGAAAGCTTTTTCTACAGCTTCCGCTTTCCTGTGAACGGATGGATCTTCATATTTGTCCATGAAGTCATCGCCCAGCATGATCTTCTCATCGGCAAAGTCGATAAGATCGAGATGCGTATATACGCCCACAACTTTTTTGAATCGTATCCCCTCAAACAATCCAAGAAGCTCCATAGGAATGGTTCTGTCAAAGATCCAGAACTCACTGAACAGTTTATTATAATCCAGCGCATCCCTGGGATGCGGCTTTAAGAAAACCGTTCCTTCCTTGGAATATTCCGCGGTGAGATCTCTGAAAATCTTTTCCCTGACATCGAGTGTGCAGAGAGGCTCAGTAAGGATCAGAATACCGTCGCGGTTATTTTTTGCAACAAACGCCTTTAACGCATCGGTATCTTTGATAAATATCCTGACGAGTCTTTCCTTATCCTCGGATGACAGAGAATCAAGAAGAGCTTTTCTCGGAACTTCTTTATATTTGTAAAAATCATCATCTATCACACTGATATCATTTACTTCCATATCGATACAGTACTTACTGTATCCGTCGCACATGAATATCAGGTTCAGATTCATGGAAAAGAATTTCTTGATGCCGAAATGTCCGCGGTCATTGTACTTAGCCTGTACGAAAGGCTTAAGCGTATTAAGCCCGTCCTCCACAGCGTGATACTTTATCCTATGCTGATTCAGATAAATACCGACCGGATCGGAATCACAGAAAACATATATATCATTAAACTCCCTGAAATCAATCGGGATGTATTTTTCTTCAAGCTTAGCAAACTTCTTCGTAAAGAGAATCCTGTTGTACATGTTGGGTATGATACTGCCCTTATCTTCTCTGTATTTTGCTAGTTCCGGGAAAAACGTCTCCCTTTTCTCATCAAAATCAAGTACATCCTTAAAAAGACCGGAAGCCTTTAACCTGTCCGACAAAGTCTCAAAGTCATTGGACATTTTACTGAGAAGCATAACAGCCTCTCCGCCCTTTGCCCTGCCTTCTGTCATCTCCTTAAGTACCGACACCAAAACATGGTAATAGGTATGGCAGACATATACTCTTTTATCAGTCTTATCCGATGTGCTTTTCAAGAAGTTTCTCCATCGCTTTCAGAGAATTGAAGTTTTCGGGAATGAGTTCGTCCACTCCGATCTCAACTCCCATTTCCTCGGAAATTTTCGCGACAAGTGTGATTATATCAAAAGAATCCAAAATATTTCCATCAACAAGGTTTTCTTCTTTATCAAAATCCACATCGGGGCGAAGATCTTCAAGTATAGCTTTTAATTTATCCATTATTTTCCATCCATTCTTTTTTTAGCATAACCCTGTCTATCTTACCGTTCTTGTTAAGGGGAAGTTTGTCTTTTTTGATATATACATTAGGCCACATATACTTGGGCAGCTTTTTCCCAAGCTCTGCCACTATCTCTTTTTTACATTCATTTTCCGATTGATAATAACATACTATCTTCTCATGTGTCTCATCGTAGATACATACGGAAACGGTAAGGAACAGTATGCTGTTAAGAGCGGTCTCGATCTCTCCCAGTTCGATCCTGTGACCCATGTGCTTGATCTGGTGATCTCTTCTGGAAGTAAAGACAATATCCATGTTCTCATCATAATATCCGAGATCACCGGTTCTGTATATCCTTACGGGATATTCCGAAACTCCCGGATATGCAGGGAAACTCTCCGCAGTTTTCTCATGATTGTTCCAGTAACCGAGAGCAAGGCATCTTCCCGAAACGCAGATCTCGCCTTCCTTTCCCCTCTCAGTTACAGGCTTAAGGTTCTCGTTCAGAAGCAAAACCCTTGAATTCTTAAACGGCTTTCCTACAGGAATCTTGTCCTCGGGAGCAAAATCTCTGTCTATTACATAATAAGTGCAGTTACAGGTAATTTCCGTGGGACCGTAGAGATTAACAAATCTCGTCCCGGGAAATTTTTCTTTCCAGTAATTCAGACTTTTAACAGGCATGACTTCCCCTGAAAACATAACGTTCTTAAGCTTGGGAATCATGCTTGCCGATTCAACCGCTTTAAAATCCGAAATGATACGAAGAGCACTTACCGCCCAAATAAGGGTATTAACATTATTCGCACCAAGAAAATCCACAAGAAGTTTCGGCGACATAAAAAGCTTCTTTGGTGCGATGACGATGCTTCCGCCGCAGTAAATGCTGTTGTAAATATCCTTGACGGATACATCAAAATCAAAGGGAGCCTGATTACAGAAAACAGTCTCTTCATCAAAAGAAAAAGCTTCATCAAAAGCACACAGAAGATCTATCACCGACCTATGTGACACAAGTACTCCCTTGGGAACTCCGGTAGAACCGGATGTGAAGATAGCATAAAGGGGATCTTCGTCGATCATGGCGATTCTGATAGCGGATAAAGCTGCATCATCAACTTCTTTTTTCTCAAGTATAGACTCTACCCTTATACCGTCATCATTTCCCGCACCCTGTCTGCAGTCGATCACCATAACAGGAGATAAAGTTCCCATTATGGTATCAATCCTCTCCGCAGGCATGGACATGTCAATGGGAACGTAAAAATTCCCGGAATAAACAACACCGAAAAACGCGGTTACGGATAACAGATTCCTGTCAATCAAAACCGCAACGGGTTTATTTGTTTCACCTTTTATCACACCTGTGATATATGATCCTATCTTACGTGCATCAGAAACAAGACCGGCATAGGTCACTTCACCGTATTCATCTTTTAGTGCCGTTTTATCAGGATACTTCTCGGCACTTTGTTCAAGATATTGAAGAACATTGTATATCATCGGTGATACCTCAAGTCATTAATGTGTGATCAGAGTCTTATCTTTCCAAAAACCAACTTCATAGACTTCATTTTTATCGTTCCAGTCTATTTCGTAATTCTCAAAACTGTAAACATTCTTACCGCCGTTATTCAGAAGATCATCCTTTAATACGTCGTATGCGCCCTTAAGGTCGATCACATTGATCTTCCATCCTCTGAAGTCTGCAGTCTTACCCACTTTCTTTTCTTCAAAAAACGGGTTGTCCTGTGTGGAAGTTAGCGTAACATCCATACGCCTAACCCACATGGAATAAGTTCTTTCTTCGGTCACTCCGTTTTCATCCGTATAGTTGCAGATAAAGTATTTCGGATATCTGTACGGAACCTTAACCGACATTTCCACATAATGTTTGAACGTCATGCTGCGAAGAGCACTTACACTGAGGTCCAGTTCCTTCGCACCGTTTTGATGCATGTAGTAAAAAGGTGATGCCTTGCCCCAGGCTTCCTGGTTGTCCATGTCATGGAGCATTTTCGCATCCCTGCCCCATACCATAAATGAGTAGATGGGGTGCTTGGTCCTTATAAAATCCCTGCGGCTGTTTAAGATGAAATTATTAAATGATCCGACTTCACCCTGGGTCTTGTGATAGTCGAAATCCCCTCCCCTGCAGATGGTCCATGTATATACAGGGAAAAGAAGTGTTCCTTCCTCCGTCACATGTTTTTGAAGTTCATCCACAAGTGCGTTCAAAAAATCCGTCTGATCCTGCTTCGAAGTAAATTCCAGTTCACGCATGGCATTTACTACAATGGCAGTGATATCGGAACCGACATAGACGATATCGCCTTTGTTAATCCCTACTTCATCCAGTTTTTCATGAAATTCTTTCCAGTAAGCTGACGCTTTTTCTGCATTCATTTATCATCTCTCTTATTCTGCAACGTCTCTGATAAGATCATTTTCAAGAAGCTTGTCCTTAACGGGTATAAGCTCTGATACGGGCACGCCGATGATATCACTTAAGCCTATAAGATCATTTCTGCCGTCTGCATATGCAATGAAGTCCCTGAGCACCTGTACCGCATCATAACTTCCCTTTTTACTGATATCGGGATAGAGTCCTCTCTTACCCAGCTGGGGCTCACACAAAACGCTCATGCGGAAATTTCCGTTATTTTCCAACAGGTTGATGCACTCAGTCATAACCTCATATGCACCCTCAAATCCCTCAGGTGATACAAGACTCATGTCATCCTTGGAAGTATGATACTCGGGATATTCCACAAACTTGCTTCTGCAGAAGGTTACAACCGGAAGATCCACACCGGGTGCACAGTACTCTCTTTCATCGGATCCGCGCTTTAAGAATGAATATCTCTTATAATCGCTTTCTCTGTGCTCCAAAATATTGGTGAGCACCCTGTCAGCATACGTATCCGCATATCTAGACTCAACTATGGAATATGCACGATCATCTCCCACGCAAGAGAGATTAAATCCTGCAATGATATTTTTCTGCATAACGGAAAGATTCTTTGACAGATAAGTAATGGAACCGATGGTCTCGGGGCCGAGATAGAATCTGTAGGAATATCTCCTGTCCTTCATTCCGCATACATACTTGATAAGCTCGCATAAAAGTGCGGGACCTGAAGCTTCGTTATTTGCCATCTGCGGATGGCACACATATGATGAAAAGAAAACCTCCTTTTCACTTCTTCCGGGTATTACCAGATCCGCATAGATGAGATTTCCTTCGAAAAGTTCGCTGTCAATGAACATATGATACTTTCCCTCGGGAAGAGAATCATACATGTTCTTGGTCATACAAAATCCGTATCTTTCCTTGTAGTAGGAAGTTACATAAGGGATTGCATCCGGCATATCATCCTGAACATAGATATGCTTCTTGAGTTCTTCAAGATCCACCCATTCATCAACAGGCGCCGAATATCCTAAAACGTGAAGAGGATGGTTCTTGAAATCAATGATATGATCACCCGCTTCGTTCTCGATATATGCTGAAGTAATCCTCCATTCCTTCGGAACCGTCCAATCAAATACAGGGGTACCTGTAGGAACGTTTGTGATATTCATTTCAGGGCAACCATTATTCTTAAGCCAGTCATTTAATATATCAAGGGTTTCTACAACACCCTTACCCGTTATACTCCTGCAGATGGGGAATATCCTGTCTGCAAGTGAATAAATCTCGGAACCAATGCTCATACTAAGCTTCTCCTTTTTTCTGACATTGGGGACGTACCCCACTGTCAGTTGAACCTCCTGACAGCGGGGTACGTCCCCGATGTCAGAAAACCCACAACGATTGATTATATCATAAAAACGCCATCGCGTGCAGGCGATGGCGCTACTTTAAAAGTCCGAGCCGGAGCATGAAAATGACCTCATAACCCTGAATATATCTTCCGACGAAAAGCCTCTTCTCATGATGAATGCGGCAATCTTATCCTTGTCCTGTCTTTCCATATCAGGATCGAAATGCTTCTTCTCAAGAAGCTTCTTTATCTCTTCCTCTGCGCCGGGTATAAGACCGAGTTCCGTGTTCTCATCCCAGGCCTTCTCGAAGGATTCATCGGATATTCCCTTGGCCCTGAGATCCATTCTGATGCGGTTCTTACCGCGGCCCTGGGAGGAATGATATCTGATATAGTCTGAAGCATATCTTACATCGTCTATGTACCCGAAGGATTTAACATATTCGATGGCTTTAAGAGTTACTTCTTCCGGATATCCGCCGTCCGACAGTTTACGGGCGAGTTCACCCTCTGCAAAAGATTTCTTCTGCAGAAGATTCATCGCTCTTTTTATACATCTGGAGGGGAGGATCCGAGTCATTATCTCTGATAAGGACTCATCGGAGAGATCACTACCCTCCCGTGCATCAAATTTGGTTATCTCGGATGAATAGAGGGGGAAGGAAAGCCCCGACTCTAGCCTCACGAGATTCCTCTGTTTACCGCATTTTGTTATCTGCTTTACAAGCATAAGATTTAAGCCTTGGACGATTTCTTGGCAGGTGCTTCCTCGGCATCCTTGCCTTCAGCCTTCTTATCGGAATCAAGAGCGTAGTACTCTCTTACAGCCTTATCAACCTCTGCAAGAACGGCCGGGTTATCCTCAAGATACTGCTTGGCATTCTCTCTGCCCTGTCCGATCTTCTCTCCCTTATATGCAAACCATGCACCGGATTTAACGATGATGTCCGCATTGGTAGCAACATCCAGAATGTCACCCACCATGGAGATTCCCTTACCGAACATGATGTCAAATTCAGCTTCCTTGAAAGGAGGAGCAACCTTATTCTTAACGATCTTAACTCTGGTTCTGTTACCGATAACTTCACCGCCCTGCTTGATGGACTCGATACGTCTTACATCAAGTCTTACGGATGAATAGAACTTAAGTGCACGTCCGCCGGTAGTAGTCTCGGGATTTCCGAACATGACACCGAGCTTCTCACGAAGCTGGTTAATGAAGATGACTACGCAGTTGGATTTGCTGATAACAGCGGTGAGCTTACGAAGAGCCTGGCTCATAAGTCTTGCCTGAAGACCCATGTGAGCATCGCCCATATCTCCCTCGATCTCAGCCTTGGGAACAAGAGCTGCAACGGAGTCAACTACTACTATGTCGATAGCGCCCGAGCGTACCATGGTCTCTGCGATCTCCAGAGCCTGCTCTCCGCTGTCGGGCTGTGATATATAAAGGTTATCTATGTCGACACCGATGTTCTTGGCATAAACGGGGTCAAGTGCATGCTCGGCATCGATGAAACCTGCGATACCGCCGCGCTTCTGAACCTCAGCGATCATATGAAGGGTAACGGTGGTCTTACCACTGGATTCGGGTCCGTATATCTCGATGATCCTTCCCTTGGGAATACCGCCCTGTCCGAGAGCAAGATCCAGTGAAATGGAACCGGTGGGAATGGTCTCAACCTTCATCTGGGCATCAGGATCACCCAGTCTCATGACCGCTCCCTTACCGTACTGTTTTTCAATCTGACCGAGAGCCGCTTCAAGTGCCTTTTTCTTTTCAGTGCCTACGTTATTGTTTTCCATAAATGTCCTTTCCACGTAAATAAAACGTACCGGGAACGAATGTTCGTAAATGATAATAGAACATTCGTTCACCTTTGTCAACCATTATTATGATAACAGGAATAATGTCCGAAATATTGGACGTGTAAAAACGCGGCGGAGATCATGGTTATGCTGCAGATCAGCTCAATACCGCACGAAAATTGTTCGGACAGATCATCCGAAATGAACTTTGCTGATATATTCCAAAATGCACTCTCTGGCAAGGATCAGTGCATTCGTTGCGGAAAGCGTTCTGATCTTGTTTCTGTTTCCTGAGAAGTGACATTCCTTCACTTTAACCTTGCCGTCAACACAGCATGCGATGTAAACAAGTCCCACGGGCTTTTCTTCGGTTCCTCCGTCGGGGCCTGCGATTCCGGTTACGGATATGCATACATCGGATTTGGTGACGCCTGCACCGCCCTTTGCCATCTCGGTAGCAACCTGGGATGAAACGGCGCCGTATTTATCAAGAGTGCCTTTTTTGACACCCGCAAGTTTTCTTTTCGACTTGTTGGAATAAGTTACAAGTCCGCATTTAAATACTTCCGAAGCACCGCTTACGCCTACGATGCTCGAAGCAATAAGACCGCCGGTACAGGACTCAACGGTCGAAAGAGTCATTTTGTTGGATTCAAGAAGATCAATGATCGCCTTTTCAAGACTTACACCTTCCTCGGCGGCATAAACATGCTCTCCGAAGCGTGCCTTGATCTCTTTTACCACAGGCTTAACAAGCTTCTTGGCATCTTTTTCATTTTCCGCGGATGCGGTAACTCTGATATGAACCTCACCTGTTTTCGCATAGGTTGCGATGGTGGGGTTGGACTGTGCATCGATGAGATCCTTGATCATGGTCTCGGCTTTGCTCTCGCCCACGCCTACGATCTTAACGGTACGCGAATAGAGAACACCCTCCTGTTTGGACGCAAGGTAAGGCATTATCTCGTCATCAAACATAGCTTCCAGCTCGATGGGAGGTCCGGGAAGCAGAATGTATGTATTCTTTTTGGTCTCCAAAATAATACCGGGAGCAGTACCGTTTGGATTGGGAACCGCCGTTGCACCCTTGGGAAGAAGCGCCTGTTTCCAGTTGTTCTCCGTGGGTTCGATGCCTCTTTTTGCAAAATAATCCGCAATGGACTTACGGCTTACCGCATCCTCGATAAGAGGAAGTTTGCAAAACTCCGCAACAGCTTCCTTGGTCATATCATCTTCTGTGGGGCCGAGACCGCCGGACAAAATAATGATCTCGCTTCTGGCAGAACTTTCCTTAAGCTGTGCCAGAGCTCTGTCCATATTGTCACCGACAACGCACTGATGATAGCAGTCGATCCCAAGACGCGATATACGCTCGGCGATAAAGGCTGCATTGGTATTTATGATATTTCCGAGTAAAAGCTCGGTTCCTACACAGATGATCTCAGCGTTCATTTAAGCACACCCCAATTTTTAACAAGATAATCGACAAGCGATATGACAGTAAGGGCAAGTGCCACATACATAACGATATCTACGACGATAACGGGAAGTCCGAAAAGTACAAGAATAGGTTCTACTATCATCATGATTACCATTATCATCTGGAATGTCGTTTTGAATTTTCCCCACCAGCTTGCCGCAATGACCTTGCCTGCTTCCGCAGCAACAAGTCTGAAACCGCTGATGATGAATTCTCTCGCAATGATGATCATGACGATCCAGGCGGGAATCCTGTTCATGGCCTGAAGTGCAACCAGTGCGGTACATACAAGAAGCTTGTCCGCAAGAGGATCCATGAATTTACCGAAGTTGGTGACAAGACCCATTCTGCGCGCAAGTTTTCCGTCCAGCATATCTGTAAGCGATGCGATGATAAAGATAATATCTGCCAGAATATCGGGGATCAGAAGATTGTTGCCAAACCATCCTTTCTGTCCGCCGAGAAGCAGAACCACGAAGGGCACGATCAGACATACCCTTACCATGGTCAGAATATTCGGAACGTTCCAAATAGTACTTTTAATTTCATTGTTTGATTCACTCATTGATCATAACCCCGGACAGGTCATACCCGAGAGCTTCGGTCACCCTTGCTCTTACTATGTCTCCTGTCATCAATTCCCCTTCAAAGTTTACGAAGAATAAGCCATCCACACCGGGAGCATCACGGTACGTTCTCCCGACATATACATGTTCATCGGGGAGGTAACCTTCGATAAGAACCTCAAGCTCCTCACCCACATGGGATTCATTCAGGTCAAAAGAAACCGCCTGTTGCAATTCCATGATCTCATCACGTCTTGATGCCGCAATATCTTCATCTATCTGATCGGGCATTTCAGCCGCAGGGGTACCTTCTTCGCGTGAATATGTAAATACACCCAGTCTGTCAAATTCCGTCTCGTTGACGAATCTGTAAAGCTCTTCGAAATCATCCTGAGTCTCCCCGGGAAAACCGGAAATAAGGGAAGTACGAAGGCACATACCGGGTATACGTGTTCTAAGTTTTTCTACAAGTTCTTCAATACTCTTCTTGGAAGTTTTCCTGCCCATTCTGCGAAGTATCTCATCGCTGCAGTGCTGAATGGGAAGGTCCAGATATTTACAGATCTTGGGCTCATCAGCGATAACGTCAATGATCTCATCGGTGATCTCTTCGGGATATGCGTAAAGAAGCCTTATCCACTTAATGTCCTCGATGGCACAGAGCTTTCTGAGAAGCTCGGGAAGTGCTTTATGTCCGTAAATATCTTTTCCGTAAAGAGTCGTCTCCTGCGCAACAAGGATGAGTTCTTTAACTCCGCCTTCGGCAAGAGCCGTAGCTTCTTTAACAAGATCCTCCATGGGAATGCTGCGATACGAACCCCTGACATAGGGAATGATACAGTAGGTGCATCTCTTATCACAGCCCTCGGCGATCTTGAGGTAAGCATAATGTCCGCCGGTTGTGAGGCTTCTGTGAGGTTCCGAAAAAGGAGTGGCATCAAGAGGAGTAAGCTCTTTGATCTTGTCGTTTTCTTTTCCGGAGAATTTGTTCACAAGAACTTCATCCAGAACCTCTGCGATCTTTCCGATGGACATGGTACCTATAACAGCATCAAGTTCGGGAAGATCTCCGAAGATCTCGTCGGCATATCTCTGGGCAAGGCATCCGCCTGCAATGAGGACCTGGAGTTTTCCGCTCTTTTTGAGTTCACCGAAACGGATTATCTCCGAAATGCTCTCTTCTTTGGCGTCGCCGATAAAACAACAGGTATTGATAATAATGATGTCGGCATCAGCCTCATCATCAGTGAATTCGTAACCCTTTCCGGAAAGAATTCCGAGCATCTTCTCGGAATCTACCAGATTTTTATCGCAGCCCAGTGATACGAAAAATATTTTCATTACTGCTCTACAGGTACATTGGGAAGAATGTGAACCTGTCCCTCGTAAAGCTCGTCAACAGCGATGGAGAGAGGCTTCTCGTCGGGAGTTCCTGCAAGAGGCTCATCGCCTGCCACGATCTGGCGTGCACGCTTAGCAGAAGCCATAACGATAGAGTAACGGCTCTGTACGATTTCTTCTCCTTCGGGCGCATCTGAGTTTACTGCGTCCATCATGTCTACATAAGAGGGATGTAACATCATAATAAATACTCCTTCTGCCGATTTATCGGCTTAGCTGCCATATGGCAGGTTATTTGTGGTATTTTTCAAGCCCTTTTCTGAGCTCATCTATAAAACCGCCGACTCTGGCCGGCTGTCTCTTAGCGGTGTTGATGGTTTCGATGACATCCTGAACGCATTTATCAAGATCGTCGTTAACCACTATGTAGTCGTACTCTCCGATTCCTACGGATTCTTCGCTGGCTCTTGAAAGTCTGCCTGCGATGACTTCATCGGTCTCGGTTCCTCTGCCTTTAAGTCTCTTTTCGAGTTCCTCTGCGGTAGGGGGAGTTATGAATAAAAGAACGGCTTCGGGGTAGAGCTTTTTGATGTTCATGGCGCCCTGAATCTCGATCTCGAGAATGACATTCTTTCCTTCTTCAAGTCTTTGTTCTACGTAAGCTCTGGGAGTTCCGTAGTAGTTACCTACAAACTGTGCATGTTCGATGAGACCGTTTTCGGCGATGGTCTGTTCGAATTTTTCTCTTGTTACAAAAAAGTAATCCTTGCCGTCCACTTCACCGGGTCTGGGGGATCTGGTGGTCATTGAAACGGAAAGGCAGTAGTCATCGCTTTTTTCCAGAAGCTTCTTCACAACGGTACCTTTGCCGGCACCGGAGAAGCCTGATATTACAACTAAGATGCCTTTAGTCATATGTATACCTCTATAGTCACGCGGGTCCTGCCGCCACCCGCTGTATCTATAATAGTTATTCTATATTCTGTATCTGCTCTCTGATCTTCTCAATCTCGGTCTTCAGCTCAATACCTTTATTGGAAATCTCGAGATCGGTGGTCTTGGAAAGAGTGGTGTTAGCTTCTCTGTTCATTTCCTGAGCGATGAAGTCGAGCTTTCTTCCGACATCGGAGTCGAGGGAAAGGTCCTTTTTCATGGTCTCGATATGGGAACGAAGGCGAACGATCTCTTCGTCAACGCAGACCTTGTCGGCAAATACGGTAACCTCGGTGAGAAGTCTTCCTTCATCGGGGGTATTGTCTCCGAGAATTTCTTTTACGCGGGCGTAGATCTTCTCTCTGTACTCTTCAACGATCTTGGGTGATCTTTCCTGAATGAAGTCTACGATGGTAAGGAGGTTGTCGAGCTTGGCGGTAAGGTCTTTAACAAGGTTCTCACCCTCGGCGCTTCTTGCCTCTACCATCTTCTCGCATGCTCCGTCCACAGCCTTCTTGAGGCCTGCCCAGAGTTCTTCTTCATCGTCCTGTTCCTCAATGATCTCCAGAACATCGGGGAATGTGGCAAGTCTGCACGCCCTGAGATCATTCTCAAGACTGAACTCATCGGATATTTCTTTTACGAAAGATGCATACTTTGATGCAAGCTCTCTGTTGTATTTAAGTTCCGCGGTAGACTCGTCGAGGTTCTCATAAGAGATGAACACATCGACCTTACCTCTTGAGAGGTACTTTTTTATCTCCGCTCTTACGTTTCCTTCAAGACATGCAAGAGCTCTCGGACTTTTAACCGAGAGATCGAGGTATCTGTGATTGACCGACTTAAGTTCTACGGTGTATCTTCTGTTGTTTTCTACGACCTCGGCCCTGCCGAAGCCGGTCATTGATCTGACCATATTATTCTCCATTAATAAATTAGGGACATACAAGGTTAATGTACCACAAATGCCCTCTTCACTTCAAGTGGATGACAGTGGGGATGTACCCCTTTGTCAGGACGGGCTTCCTGACAAAGGGGTACGTCCCCACTGTCATCAGGTAGTCCCGTGAGTGCCCCGGATTTACACCTCTTTAAGTCCCGAAATATCTGGGCTGATGGTCATGGAGTAGTTGGTGTAGTAGACAACGAAGCCGGGTTTTGCACCCGAGGGCTTTTTGACTTCCTTTTTCAGGACATAGTCGATGTCTACCTTGTTCTGCTCTCGTCCCGCGGAGTAATAGGCTGCAAGGGCTGCCGCCTCTTCATAAGCCCTGTCGGGAAGTTCCTCACCGGGCTCTTTTACCTTGAGGATAACGTGGGATCCGGGCATTTTCTTGGCATGGAACCACCAGTCGGCTCCCACTGCGAATTTAAACGTAAGCTCATCGTTCTGGATATTGTTTCTTCCCACGTAAATGTCGTATCCGTCGGATGAAATGTAGTGATACGGCTCACCCTTGAGCTTTACGGGTTTTCCTTTTACCGCATGCTCTTTGATATATCCTGCCTGAGAAAGCTCCCGCCTGATCCAGGCAAGGTCCTCTTCACTCACGGCAATATTAATGCTTGCAAGAACCGATTCCAGATGCTCGAGTTTGGACTTGACACTCTCCGTCTGGACTGCAAGCGCCTCGGCGGTTCTCTTAAGCTTCGTATACCTGTCAAAATATTTAACCGCATTCTCCTGAGCAGATAAGGTGGGATCCAGAGGAATGGTTTCTTTTTCGTTCGTATAGTAATTATCGACAACTATCTGCTTATCCCCGGGCTGAGCCGAGTATCCGAAAGCATTTAACAGCTCGCCCCAAACGCGGTACTTGTCGCGTCCTTCTGTCTTCTTTAACTGCTGAAGCTGCTCATCCAGAGTGTGGGAATCCCTTTCGATCAGATTCTTCACCACGCGCTTAAGATCCGATGACTTCTGGTTCATCCTGACGTAGAGCTGTTTTTCCGAATAGAACTTCTCAAGGATCTGCGAAACGGAATCCGCCCTTACAACCTCATCCGCACCGCCCTCGTACATGGTAAGTTCAAATGCGGCATACTCCTGGGGCTTTCCTCCGGTGTATGCGATGCAGGGAGTAAACTCTCCCTTCTTTACCATCTCCGAAACAGCAGAAATCCCCTTCACAAGCTTTACGGTCTCTTCATCAGAAAGGGATGAAACCGAAGCATCGCCGTCAATTCCCGCCCTGTAGCAGATCTCGTGAGCTGCAAGAGGTGAAAGTCCCTTAAATGAAGTATAGACAGCCTTAAAAACAGGACCGGGATATTTAAGGACGATAGCCCTGATCTCATCTTCGCTGCTGGTCAGCAGTTCTGTTTTATCCTGAGTATTGGGAATGAAATATTCTCTTCCGGGCAAAACCTCGCGGACGGAGCTTACGATGGCCGATACATGCTTGATGGCATCAACCACCAGTTCCTTACCGTCATGTTCTTCCGTTAGGATTATATTGGAATGCTTGCCCATGATCTCGGTAACCAGGCTTACGCGTTTTACATCACCCATTTCATCAAGGTGCTCCGCGTCTATCCTGATAGCCCTTTCGAGTCCGGGCTGTGATACTCCCACGATCCTTCCGCCCTGCAGTCTTTTCCTTAAGACCATGCAGAAATTCGGAGCGTTGAGAGGGGATTTTTTATTTTGCTCGGTGATATATACAAGGGGAAGAGAAGGCTCAGCGCTCAGAAGAAGCCTGTAATTGCCTTCGCTTGTATTTACTAAGATCTGGAGCTCATCCGGTTCTGGCTGCGCAACCTTCGAGACGCGGCCTCCGGTGAGTTTCTTATTTAATTCGGCGCACAAAGCAGCCGTAGTTATTCCGTCGAATGCCATCAGATCAAATGAACCTTTTTAAGTATTGTTATAGTCTTGGTACCGCCGGGAAGGGACCTGAGAGTTCTTTCATCAAGACACCTGAAGGCGATAAGGAGCAGGAAATAAACGGGTACGGCAATGATTATCGCAGGAATAAGCGCGATCCTTTCATCAGTAGCCTTCATAAGGATAAGCCTGTAGATGCCGTAGGAACACAGGCACATGATAAGGGAACTTGCAAAAGGAAGCACAAAGGATTTTACCATCTCCTGCTTATAGCCTATGGCACGTCTTACCGCAAGCTGATTTAACACCGCCATTATTGCCGCATAGAATGTGTAAGAGATTGCTACGGCAAAAACGTCAAGCGCGGTGAATTTCAGCAGCACCACCGTAAGGATGGTCTGAAGAATAAGTGCAATGACCGCATTTATTATGGGCGTGTATAACTTTCCTATGGACTGGAGTATCGATGAATTAAGGGTTGAAAGAGCTATGAGAACAACCGATACGGACAGAGCCATGAGGCAGTGACTTGCAAGCTCGATGTTAGGTCTGGTTCCCGGGAAAAGAAGGAGAATGATGGGAGCCGCAAAAGTAAATATACCCACCGCAGAAGGAATGGAGATGATCATGGTGGATTTTACGGCAAGCCCTATTTTCGATTTGGCAGAATCAATATCTCTGGCTGCTATGTATCTGGTTACCTGAGGTATTATGGCCGCAGCCATTGCGGAAGAAAAGGCTATGGGAATATTGGTGATAACCTGATCCTTACCGGAAAAGATACCCCAATGAGAGGTTGCAACTTCCTGCTCGATCTGTCTCCATGCGGGATAAAGCTCCGTAAAGATCTTATTGTTTACCGGAGCAAAGATGTTGTAAACCGCGGTACTCAGAATGAATGGAGTTACCACGCATGTAATGGATATGAAGATCTGTTTTACGCTGTCGATATTTGCTGTAGTATCTTCTGCTGCTCTTCTGAGTATTGCTTTTCTGTTTACCAGATATACAAGAGTCATGAAGACAAGAGCCGCAACAACTCCGAGGCCTGTTCCGAGAGCGCTTCCCTGGGCACCTCTTACCGCCCTTAAAATACGTCCTGCTTTATCCGCAGGGACTTCCATGGTCTTCATGGTAAGCTTAATGAAAAGTGCCGCCGCACCGACGCTGACCAGAGCATTTACTATCTGCTCGATTATCTGGGAAACGGATGTCTGGGACATGGACTTATGAGCCTGGAAGTACCCTCTCAAAACTCCGAGGAAGCCGAATAAGAAAATCGTCGGCGCAAAGATCTTAAGAACCGGAACCGCAGCTTCTTCTACGAATAATCCCGCTCCGAAAAATAAAACCATGGATGCGATAAATCCCACTATCGATACATATACAATGGATCCGCGGAATAATCTGTGTGCATTTCTGTACTCTTTGACCGCAAGCTTTCCTGCGATCATCTTGGAAACTGCAGAAGGGATGCTGTAACTGGATATGATCAGAATGATCGTATAGAAATTATAAGCAGACTGATAATATCCCAGTCCCAGATCACCTATGATCTCGGAAAGGGGGCTTCTGTAGAGAAGTCCTATTATCCTGCTCACGATTCCCGCAATGGCAAGCACAGAGGCCTGCTTTACGAGATTATCATTTTTTTCACTGTCTAAAACCGAATGTCTCAATGTAAAACCACCATTGCAAATTAAATAAATCCCAACATCTTATTATACTTTGCATGGATTTATTCTGCAAATGGCCTTAATACTGTTTCATCTAGCCGCGCTTGTCCCCGCGATATACCCGGAAGCCCACGCAAAATAAAGATTATATCCGCCGCACATTCCGTCTATATCCAGGACTTCGCCCGCAAGATACAGCCCCTTATGTTTTATACATTCCATTGTGGAGGCATCAATTTCGGACAGCATAACTCCGCCGCAAGTGACCTGACTTGAGGCCATATCACCCGTTCCCGTCACTTCTGCCTGCATATGCCTGGATGCTTTAAAGAGCTTATCGGTGGCCTTTGCCGCATCCGCTGTCTTCTTATCCGGATCAATGCCCGCATTTCTGAGGAGTGCATCCGCAAAAGAATCCGGGAACAGTCCTATCATGGCATCATATGCACTTTGCCCAGCCCGTGACAGTCTGGTTTCAAATTCACTGCGGATCTCTTCATCGAACAGTTCGGGTAAGAATTTAATCCTCACACTCACCTTCTTGCCTTCGTCCAATGCTCTTGATGCAAATCTGCTCACGTTGAAAACAGGGATTCCGGAAAAGCCTGTTTTGGTTATCTGGATCTGCCCCGTATCGGAACCTGCTTCTTTACCGTCTATAAGAACCGATACCGTTCCCCTGATGCGAACGCCCGCTGCCTTCTTATAAGGATGATCCTTAACCGTAAGACTTGTAAGGGCGGGAACCGGCTTATTTCTCTTAAGTCCGAATGCCCCCGCAAATTTGTATCCTTCTCCGGAAGATCCGGTAACAGGTGCGGCTTCTCCTCCGCATGTTACGATAACCGCATCCGAAGTAAAGTCTTTACCCGTTGTTTTAACGATGTACTTATCACCGTCTTTTTTAATGGCGGTCACACTGCACTCCGTCACCACATTTACACCCTTAAGAGATCTGGTGAGAACTTCCGTAACGGACTTGGCCTGCTCGGAATAAGGATAGACATAGCCGTCTCTGATAAGAGGAGTTATGCCCATCTTCTTAAAATCTTCCAGACACTTCTCTACCGGATATGCTTCTAATACGGATGTGATAAATCCGTCATCAGCCTTTAAATGGTAATCCTCAGGCCTTATCACATCGTGACAAAAATTACATTTGCCGTTTCCCGTTGAAAGGATTTTCTTGGCAACTGTTTTATTTTTCTCGATGAGAGTTACGTCAGCGCCTGATGCACACGCTGCTATTGCGGCCATGCATCCCGCTGCACCGCCGCCCGCAACTATTATTTTTTTACGTGTATTCTTATCACTCATCTGCTTAATAATTCTTCGGTAACTTCCTTGATCCATGCGGTGACTCCGCCGGGAAGTCTTTCTTCCATGGGAGTTCCGTCATCAAACAACAGATTTGCCTGGATTGCATTCATCAGGCAGTGCTGGCCCATTTCAATTCCGCCTTCTATGGAAGCAATGCCCTTGTCTCCGTTTCTTGTCCACTCGGGAGTGAAAATAAAACAATGCTTCATCTTGGAAAGCCTGTCAAGCCAAGGCTCAACCTCTTCGGAAAAGTTATGGAACTCATCTCTTTTTGCAATTGCAAAAAAGAGATATTTACCCTTTTCATCCATCTTATCAAGAAGGGATTCATCTGCGATCGCGGTGCTTCCTACAGGGAAGAGCACATCGTAGTCATCTGTGTATGCATCCATAAGTCTGAAGACGAATGATGCTCCGGAGGAGTTGCCAAGGATAAACTTAGGTCCCGCACTCTCACCAAACTCTGCAATGACTTTGGAAGTAAGATTATGAACGGGCTCAAGGTAATCAACGCCAAAATAACCCTTTACTCTTCCGTCCTCGTCTCTGTATTCATTGGCAACGGGAACGATGATATATGCACCGCCCATGTCAGCCTGGTACTTATCTGTTCCGTAAAGCTCCGCGCCCGTATAGTTAATGCACAGGTCATCCACAAAAGAATTCGAAGTTCCGTGGAAGAATATAAGTACGGGATACTTTCCGTCCTTAGAATAGCCATGCTCGGTAGGATCGTAAGTATAGTATTTAAGCTTAACGCCGGATGCATCCTCGAATTCATGTTTAGCGAACTTATCTAATATCTTACCCGTAGGATATGTGGGATAAGGAGTTACGAAATCACCTTCCGGGATATCGTTTTTCCAGGGAGCTTCGGGGCGCTTGGAGAGTATCTCTTCGAATCTTACTTTGTCCATGTACTTCTTGTTCCTTTCATTGTGTGACTTGATTGCCGTATCGGAATCCAAATATTCTATAAGTCCCGCACGGTCCACCCATTTGTAAGCGGTGGTCTCACCTTCCTGGAGAACTATGCTGTCTTTATCGGCATCAGTCTCGCATACATAAGAATAGAACATGCTGTGGCTCTTATCACTGAATGATACATTTATCAGTTCGTAGTCATATCCCTTTAATCCGGTCTCTTCAAAGAGTTCTCTCTGAGCCGCTTCAAAAGGCTCCTCTCCCGTAATGGCTGAACCTCCCGCACTGGCTTCCCAATAGCCGGGATATACATCCTTGTTCTCATCGCGCTTCATGATAAGGTAAGTGCCGTCTTTATGTCTGACTAGTATATCCACCACCAGATGATATTTTCCCAAGGGAATATCCTGAAAGCTTCTAAATTTCCTCTCCCAGGTATCACCTGTTCTGTTTCCTTCCCTGTCGTAAAGATCCCAAATTTCCATTATGCTAACTCCATGATGACATTGGGGACGTACCCCTTTGTCAGATGACACCGGGGACGTACCCCTTTGTCACAAACTATTGATTATTTTAGGTCATTATATATCGTGGTGACAAAGGGGTACGTCCCCAATGTCATAACATCACTCTACAGGATACATACCGGCTACTCCGCCCCAGGCAATTACATTACCGATATCGGAGTCACTTCCGGTGTTGAGGATGGATGTGATTTCGTCTATTCCCGAACTTGGTGCATTAAGCGCTTTCGGTGGTTTCTTTTCTTCGCGAAGTGCGAAGACATATACGAAGTACCTGTGAGAGCCGCTCGGAGGATATGGTCCGATGTAATCCTCAACTGCGCCCGTTTCAAGATTGGTCTCAGTGGTAAGAGTCTTCATATGGATCCAGTTATTTCCGTCCGGATCGATCATGTAAACGGCATAGCAGGTCGCACCTTCTATGGGATTCCAGGAAAGCTGCGGTGACAAGTCATCACCCTTATCATGAGATATCTTCACATCCCAATACATCCCGTGCAGATCCTCGCTGGTTATTTCAAACTGATAATAATCAGCCGGAGGTACGGAGGAATACTGTTTTACCGAGACGGCAAAATGTGCAACAAACAGTAATGCGATCGCAAGGAAACATCCGAAGGAAGCAAATCTGTATACTCTTCCCGGTCCCTGCATTCTTTTTACGGTAAAGAAAACAAAACCAATGCCGGCAAGTCCAATACATATCTTAATAATGAGTTTTATTATCGCATATACGCTCATAGCTTTCCTCCGTTATTCAAGGTGACATCGGGGACGTACCCCTTTGTCAGGAAGGCCGTTCTGACAAAGGGGTACGTCCCCAGTGTCACCTTAATCTTTAAGATAACCTATGACATCATTCAATGTATCAAGCACCGCTACGGACAGGGCCTTCATCTCATCATCCGCGGGTCTTAAGTCGGGGATCATGATGGGGCGAAGTTTTCCTGCAGCCGCAGATCTTATACCGTTGTAAGAATCTTCTATGGCATAGCAGTCTTCGGGGGCTACTCCGATCTCTTCGCATGCTTTAAGATAGATCTGGGGATCGGGTTTACTTTTTGTAACCATGTCACCTGCAATGATCTTATCGAAATAATCGATCATCCCGCCTTCCGTAAGCATTCTTTCAACGGAAGTTCTTTTAGTGGATGAAGCAAGGGCAATCTTAACACCGATGCTCTTTAAATAATCGAGAAGTTCGAAAACGCCCGGCTTTATCGGAAGCTTTCCTCCGTCATACTTCTCGTGATACATCTTCATGGATTCACTTTCATATTGCTCATAAGGAAAATCTTCACCGTATGCATCAAGACAGATCTGACGAGTCTTAGCCGCATTGGTTCCGGTGCAGGCAAGAAACACATCTTCAATGCCTTTGATACCGTACTTTTCGGCAAGCACGATCCAGGTTTCCATTATGCATCTTTCGGAGTCGAAGATAACTCCGTCCATATCAAAAACTACAGCTTTAAAATCTTTCAAAACTTATCTCCTATTTCTGAGGTGACAATGGGGACGCTTCATTTTAGTCACCCGGTGACAAAAATGAAGCGTCCCCATTGTCACCTGTTAAAAAATAATTCCTCTGTTGCGAGGGCCATCTTGGTAACGGAAAACTCGCACTTTGAAGGATCCGGATATGTGTACCAGGTATCGGTAAGAGTGTTTAAGTCAACACAGTCGCCGTGCTTTCCCAGGTATTCGTATTCTATGTGGCAGGAATACATGGAAGGTACTGTTTTGACCATCTCGTGAACATCCCCGTCCTTATCAGTGATATTAACCCTGAAGCCCTCCATGTCGTGGATCATGGTTCCGGTGCCGAGATGAATGAACCTTTTGGCATTGGGAAGAGAATCCACTCTTACGGGAAGCACTCCTGTAGAATAGGTGCCCGCTTTAACTTCCGCACGGACATTTTCCCTCTCCCACTCGTACCAGTCGGGGATATGAGAAAACTCGGTTTCTCCGTTAACAGCTTCCAGTTCGGACAGCTCGGTCATCCGCCATTCTTTGCCGCAGGAATCGCATTTAAGGATGCAGCCCTTTGAAGACATTTTGAATTCCGTCTTACAAGCGGGGCACTGATACAAAACCTTGTGAAGTCCCTCAGCCCTGCCTTTATACGTAATCTTTATTCCGCGTTCTTTTTGCCAAGCAAAATCATCGTACTGAAATGCTTTGACGATCCTGTCATTTATCTCTCCGACCGGAGCCTGTTTTAATTCTTCTGCCGAATACAAAAGAGAAAACTCCGCTTCCGTAGGCTTGACTCCCCTGTCGTGAAGATTCCAGAAAGGAGAATTAACGTGATGTCCGTGACAGATAAGAGTAACCACAGGTACACCCAAAAGCTTGCAGAGCTTACCCAGTGATTCGGGAAGAACCGCTGTAGTTCCGCAAAGAGAATACCTGGCCTCGGGATAAATGATTGCAACATCACCATTTTTGACAGTACGGACCAGCTGCCTTACAAGAGTCGGGTCATTGGTGAATTTCCTCTTACAGATGCATCCCACATCCCGAAGAAGCTTTTCCCTTCCGATAAACCCGTCGATCGCCACAACGTAATTTGCTCTCCAAGGATAGATTGCTTTGGTAGCAACTTTAAAATCCATAAAGGCGTTATGATTGCACAAAAGCACGAAGGGCGGCTTAAGCCCCTCCGTGCCTGTTTTTGTAATGATACATTTATGCTTTTTCACATCTGGTGCACTGAGGATATAGGTAAGAGGCCTCAGGTACCATTTCGTGCGCACGGGCGGAGCTTTCATATCGAATCTTTCAAAATTGTCTTTCATAGAATGAAAACCTCCGACTGCGCTTTGTCACAACATATAGATTCTACCATATGACAGTGGGGACGTACACTCTTTGTCAGAGTTGACAGTGGGGACGCTTCATTTTTGTCACCAGGTG
>JAGCUO010000161.1 GCA_017962825.1 Lachnospiraceae bacterium
AGCGTCCCTACTGTCACTTATCATTTCAAAAAATGGGGCAATATAGACAATTTCTCGGAAGTATTATCCTCCGGAATGAATTATCATCTCTATTATCGAAAATCTTGGACAGATTCAGGGAGGCTGACATGGATAAGAAACTTAAAGTTCTCATGCTTAACGGAAGTCCCAGACAAAACGGAAATATAGCTCTTGCGTTTCATGAGATGGAAAAAGTATTCGAAGAGCATAATGTGGAATACGAAAATATCCTTCTCGGCCGTATGGATATAAGAGGATGTATTGCCTGCGAAACCTGCAGACAGAACGGGAAATGCGTTTTTAACGATATAGTAAATGAGATCTCAGAGAAATTCGAAGCTGCCGACGGACTTGTGATCGGATCCCCCGTTTACTACGGCTCCGCCAACGGTACACTTATGTCCGCACTTCAGAGAGTCTTTTACAGCTCTCATTTCGACAAGAGTCTTAAAGTCGGTGCAAGTGTGGTGAGCGCCAGACGCTCGGGATGCACCGCTACATTTGATGAACTGAATAAATTCTTTACCCTTTCCAACATGCCCGTTGCCACCAGCTGGTATTGGAACAATATCTACGGCTGGGATCCCGGTGAGGGCAAAGTTGACTATGAAGGTATGCAGGTTATGAGAACCCTTGCGACCAATATGGTATTTTTGATGGAAAGCATAGCACTCGGCAAGGAGAAGAATGGCCTTCCCGGGTATGAGGACAGGGTATGGACAAACTTCACGAGATAAAAAGTCTCGAATTATACTGGCTCGGTCAGATGGGCCTTATGATCAAAACCGGTAATAAGACCATAGTGATCGATTATTTTGCTACCCCAATGGATTCAAGACAGACTCCGGTTCCTATCCCGGCTGAGGAACTTAAAGGGGTGGATATATTTATAGGAACCCACGATCATTTGGATCACATCGATCACGAAGCCTGGAAGATCTGGGCGAAAGTTAATCCCGATGCCCGTTTTATTTTTCCGAGGAAACACAGAACGGCGGTACTTGCGGACGGAGTTAAACCTGAGTATGCCATAGGAATTGACGACGATGAAGTATGTCAGATAGGTGATATCAAGATTCATGCCATCGCCGCAGCTCATGAGATTCTGGACAGGGACCCTGAAACCCGGGAGTATTCCTGCCTTCAGTACGTTATAGAAGTTAACGGATTCAGGATCCATCATGCGGGAGACACCGTCAGATACGAGGGGATGCTTCTCAGACTCAGACATTTCGGTAAGATCGATGTTCAGCTTCTTCCAATTAACGGAAGGGATGCGAAGCGTCTCAGCAATGATACCATCGGTAACATGACATACCAGGAAGCGGCGGATCTTGCAGGCGAATGCGATACGGAGCTTGTTATCCCCGGACACTGGGATATGTTTGCGGATAACAGTGCAGATCCCGAAGACTTTGCGGACTACGTAAATATCAAATACAAGGGTAAAGTACAGTGCCTTATTCCCAAAGTGATGCAGAAGATTGAGCTTAGAAAAAATGAAGATTAATTTTAAATTTAAAAAAGAGATCAGTAACAAAAGAATAGGAATGTCGCTGTTCGGAGTCATCATATGCGCCATAAGTGTCGGGATATTTAAGATCGCCGCTCTCGGCGTAGATCCCTTCCAGTCTTTTATGGCCGGACTCGACGCTGCGATCCCCATAGGATTCGGAACCCTTTATGTGATCACGAATGCGGTAATGCTGGTGTTTGCCCTTGTTTTCGACAGGCATTATATCGGTATTGCTACCTTCATCAATCTGTTCCTTCTGGGATATATCACACAGTTTACTTATGAATTCCTTCAGACGGTAATAGTAGATCCTTCGATGCCGGTAAGAGTTATCTGCCTTGTTGTGGGCGTTGTGATCATATGCTTCGGCTCTGCTTTTTATATGACCGCAGACCTTGGTGTTTCCACCTATGATGCGGTTGCACTTATTATCGTAAATACCTGGAAAAAGGGTAAGTTCCAGTATGTCAGGATCATAACCGATCTTGTCTGCGTTATCATAGGATGCGTGCTATTCGTGATCGCGGGAGGGGAGATCTCACAGATTCCCACCATCGCAGGCATCGGAACCATCATCACCGCATTTTTTATGGGACCTTTGATCGAGTTCTTTAATGTACATGTGGCAAGACCCTTCAGAGGGGACAAATAATACAGATAGAACGGGTTTTATTAAACATAAGCTAATCCTCCTGCCCGCAGACAGATCATTTGATGATTTTTTGTCTGCGGGCGGTTTTTTTCTTTACAGTCGGGTCAAAATGTAGCATCATTTACCCTATAGGGGACGTTATATTAAGAGCTCGGGGGATTAATATGACATGAGTTTGGTTAGTCTTATCAATAAAGACGTTTCGTACGAAAACGAAAGCAGCGAAGGGATAGTGTCTCTTCGTATTTTGTACATAATTTTGACGGCGGTTCTTTTGGCGGATCTTTTGTTTGCAGGTATTCCGTCACTTCTCAATTACAAATATGTGATCATCGGCGCTTTTGCTTTTATCATCGTTATGTTTTTACTGACGTATAGGATGAAAACAAAACCTGCCATCATTTCATATCTGGTATTTATGTCGGTATTTATCACGGTGATGATCCCCGTCTTCGGATGGGGCGGAGGGCTTCAGGATTTTTTTCTCGTAGTCCTGATGCTGGTCTTTATAGCCAATCTCGGAAGTAACCTCTTTAAATTCGCATTGGCCGGCATTGTATTTGTAGTCAGAAGTATCATTATCGTGGTATACGGCAGTATGGGTTCCGCCGTGTATATGGATGATATCTCGGGCAAATATATCCATGTAGTCAATAATGCGGCGGTCTTTTTATCGATCATGGCCATATCATATATCTTCAGCCATCGTGAAAACGAGGCGGAGAGCAAGCTGATGAAATACAACGACAAGCTGGTCAAGGAAGCAAATACCGACCAGCTTACCGGACTTCACAACAGAAGAAGGGCGCTGGAACTGCTGGATGAACTAAAGAGCTCTTCGTATCTGGGCTCCCTTACCATAGTCATGGGAGATATAGATTTCTTCAAGAAGGTGAATGATACCTACGGTCATGACGTGGGTGATGAGGTTCTTAAATCCATAGCGGATTCCATGCGTGAAATATGCGGAACAAAATCCTTCCTGACAAGGTGGGGCGGTGAAGAGTTCCTGCTTATCTTCATCGGTAAGAATGGGGATGACGCCTTGGAGGATGTGGAAAATCTCAGAAGACATATTATGGATAATCCCATTAAGGTAGGTGAGCATGAGATAAGTGTCACCATGACTTTCGGACTTGCCGAATATGACTTCAGCGGTGACATGGAAGCTACCGTTAAAGAAGCGGACGATAAGCTTTACATGGGCAAGGAAGCCGGAAGGAACAGAGTGGTTTATTAAGCGTAGGAAACTCACTTTTAAGAGGCCGGTTTTCTTAGAAAAATTGCCTGAAAATAAGTGAAATCATACTACGGAAATGGTATACTGATTGAGTTAAGAATAATTCGAGGAGGGCCTCAAATGGACAGCATTAATCTCGGTTGGATTAGTTATTATCAGGAAATGGCAAGATCCCTTGCCAGATATAAGAATGACAGAAGGGAACTGGTTGACAGACTAAAGAAGGCCTATGCGAAGGCCAATGTCACCATGCCTATCCTTGAGCTTTACAATGAACTTTTCGATCTCGATCCTTTTACCGTATTCGGACTTTTTAACCGTCTGAATATGCCCACCGAGACCAGAATGAAGATAATGGCCCAGCTCGCCATGAGTATCGGTTTTACTCAGGATGCCGATGTTCCTTCGGATTTCACTGCGATTCCCGTACTTAACGATCTGGATACCACCTTCTACAGATTTAATGACCAGAGAGACATGAACGATATCGACCGTCTCTGGGATCTGTATGAGAAAGCAATGAATTACTCCGCTTCCGTCACACCGCTTAACCGTCAGGCTCTTGCGGATTCTTTTGATACCTGTCTTAAGGTTAAGGGTAACGGTAATATCAAGATCACCAAGGGTCTTTACTGGATCGCTCCCAACGTATTTATGCCTCTCGATTATTCCATAGTCTGGTATATCTACAAATCCGGAGTTATTCCCGAAGCATACGTTTCACAGCTTCCCGAAATCGTTGATGACATTCCGTCATCAAGTTATTTCCAGCTTCTTGATGTTATATATGAGCTGATCAATGAAGGAAAAGTTCCTTTCCATAACATCCCCGAACTTGTATATGAGGCATGGAAGGCTTCCGAGAATCAGTCCAGACAGAGCAGGCTCGGTGAGAATTATTCCAAGGGCACCGGTCTTCCCGATGAAGATGTTAAGACCATCAGATACTGGATCTATGCACCCGGTCAGTTCTCCGAAAGATGGGATATGTTCTATAAGAAGGGAATCATGGCTATAAGATGGGGCGCTCTCGGAGACCTCAGAGCTTATGACTCACAGGAAGAAGTAAGACAGGCTATGATGGCCAAGATCGATCCCAACAAGCCTTTCAAGCATTCTTCATATTCAGCATGGCAGTTTGTTAACGGCGTAAAGCCCGGAGATGTCATCTTCGTAAGAAAGGGTGACAACACCATCCTCGGCCGAGGCGTCGTAACTTCAGACTATATTTATGATGATTCACCCGATGACGATTACAAGCACTTCAGACTTGTAGACTGGGGTCAGAACGGAGCGTGGGATGTTCCTCTTCAGTCCGCCATCAAGGTACTTGCAGACATCACTCCTTATACCGATTACGTCTTAAAGCTCAATTCCCTTTTCGGTTTCGAAAAAGAAGGAAACGAGGACGGAAGTGCTCTTACCTATCCCAAGTACGGTAAGGAAGATTTCTTAAAAGACGTTTATATGCAGCCCGACCAGTATGACAGACTGGTAAGACTGGTCAGAAACAAGAAGAACATCATCATCCAGGGTGCTCCCGGTGTAGGTAAAACCTTCACCGCAAAGCGTCTTGCATACTCCATCATCGGTGAGAAGGATCCCGAGAGAGTAGAGATGATCCAGTTCCATCAGAGCTATAACTATGAAGACTTTATCGAGGGCTTCAGACCTTCCGAAAAAGGAACCGGTTTCGACATCAAGCGCGGAGTCTTCTATAAGTTCTGCCGTATGGCGCAGGAAGATCCCGATAACAAGTATTTCTTCATCATCGACGAGATCAACCGTGGTAACGTATCCCGTATCTTCGGTGAGCTCTTCATGCTCATCGAGCCCGATAAGAGAGGAAATGAGTTACAGCTCCTTTATTCCGGCGAGAAGTTCAATGTTCCCAGGAACATTTACATTGTCGGACTTATGAATACCGCCGACAGAAGTATCGCGATGATCGACTACGCTCTCAGAAGAAGATTCGTATTCTTCGATATGAAGCCCGGATTCGAATCCGACGGATTTATCGAGTACATGAGATCCTTCGGAAATCCCGCATTCGAGAGCCTTATCAATTGCGTAAAGGAACTCAACAAAGCCATTACCGAGGATCCTTCACTGGGCGGAGGCTTCTGTGTAGGTCATTCCTATTTCTCCAACCTGAAGTCTGCGGATAATGAGGCACTCAGCAATATCGTTGAGTATGAGATGGTACCTCTCCTTCAGGAGTACTGGTTCGATTCACCCGAGACCGTAGCTGAGTGGGCTGATAAGCTGAGGAATTCGATAGTATGACCCTTGATGAATGTGCAAAAACACTGGTTGACGGATTGACCGTTCAGGTCAAACGTGGGCTGGTCAAGGATTATGTGACGAGAGTAGATACGGAGACCGCCATAAAAGGCAGAATGGACGTATCCGCTTCGTTGCGCGACAGATCCATATATAAGAGGCAGATGGTGTGCGTCTATGAGGAGTATACCGAAAACTGCCATTTAAACAGGATCGTCAAGGCCGGATCCAAGTTGCTTATCTCGTGTCCCGAAGTATCCGAGGAAAACAGAAAACGCCTCGTGGACCTTATGTTCTATTTCGGAACCGTTAATGATATCAGTCTTCGAAGGATGGACTGGAGGATAAACTACGGTAAGCATATTGACTATAAGCCCATGATCGAAGCAAGCAGATATGCGGCAAAAATTATACTCAAGAAGAAAAAATAACCAATTTTTGCTATAAAATCGAAAAATTGCTCAATTCAGTTCGATATTTGCTTACAGCAATTATTCATATTGAACAAAAGCCCTGAAAAAGGTATCATAATGCCCTGGGAGTACTTAGTTTTATGATCAGATCCGGGGTATATAAATCTAATAATTTTAAAAGAGTGCGCATTTTTGGCGTACTCTTTTTTGTGTTGATACCTGCTTTGGGCACTTCTCTTTGCGGATGCACCCGCTCGGGGGAGGATTCGGAGCCTGTTTTGCTGGTTACCGAAGAGACTGAACCCGATGTTGCGGGCAATCTTCCGGTGGAATATGCCGATGTTGTTTCCACGATATCCATCGGCGTTAAGTACCGCACCGCAGCGACTCAGGATCTTGCTTTTGATGTGGAAAGAGCCAAGATAGATTCCGTACTGGTAACCCCCGGGGAAACCGTCAGAGCAGGGCAGCTTCTTATTACTCTTGTAACCGATACCGATACCGAAGCGGAACGTGAGGATCTTCTGTATCAGATCCAAAGATACGAACTTCTTAAACTGCAGGTTGAACATCAGATCGAATATGAGAAAACATTGGCAAGATTCAACCATGCCATGGACACTCCCATTACCGATGAGAAAAACGACAAGTTAGAAGAGACACTTCAGGCCATCGACGATAAGTATTATTTCACTCTTCAGGACTACGACGATAAGATAACCATCGCCAATCTTAAACTCTACAATCTCGAATACAACAATAACGATCACAATATATATGCCGGCATGGACGGAATAGTCGAATATGTCAGGGAAGGTCTTGAAGGTTCTCAGACCGTAATAGGCAGAACCGTTATTACCATCAAAGATCCCGATGACATGTATTTCTATGCAACAGATGCTTCGGCCATGGAATATCTGAAGGATATGGAATACGTAGTCATAAGCGTATCCGGTTCTTCCGCGGCAGAGTATGAAGCAATACCCGAGCTTACAGAGGACGGAAGCGGACTCAGATTCATACTTACCGGCGACTCCGCATCTGCCATGATCATGGAAAATACCAACGGAAGTATCATCGTTGAGCTTGGCAGAAAAGAAAACGTATTAAGCGTCCCCAAGGCTGCGGTTCACAGGGCAGGGGACAAAGTATATGTCTATGTAGTCGACAAAGACGGATACAGAAGATACAGGGAAATTCAGACAGGCCTTGAGGGCGATACCAGAATTGAGATTTTATCCGGACTTGAAGCCGGGGAGACAGTGGCGGTGAATTATTGATGCATTTGGCCAAGGGACAATTTAAGAAGGTAAAAAGAGTACTGGCTCTGATGCTTTCCGCCGCAATACTCCTGAGCGGCTGCGGAAAGAATTCCGAGGCAGAGGGCGAGATAGTCCTTATAGATCCGGTATCTTCCGCTAACGTAACCGAAACGGTAGCCAGAAGAACCATCTATAGTTACGAAGTTTTGGACGGCGGTGTTTTCCCGGTCATCACGGAATATCCTGCCGCCATCGGAATGAAAGCTGCGGACATCGGATATTTCCCCGGTCAGAATGTGTACAGCGGAAATGTTCTCTTTTCCGGGGATATGAAGGATTACCGTGATCAGGAAAAATCCATCAGGGAGAGTCTAGATGAACTGATAGTCTCTTATGCCGAGAGCAGAAGAGTCGATGAGATCAAGCTCAGGGAGCTGGGATATTTTATCGATGCAAGGGACGATGATCTTGAGAACAATTCTTACATGCAGATAATCGTTCAGAAGGCTCTTTTCGAGAAGGAGCTTTTGGAATACAGCATCAATGACAATGATATGATCTTTAATCTCGACGTCGCGCATTATAATCAGCTCCTTAACAGGATCGCTGAAAATCAGGCCAAGAGAATCGTAAGATCGTATATGAACGGCACTGTTGTGGCGGTATCCAACGCTTCTCCCGGAGCACTTATATCCGAAGGAACAAATGTTGCTGCGGTTACCGACGGACACAGTATAAATATTCTTGCGGATTATCGTTCATCAAGAGAGATCGAAAATGCCAAAGAATATTATGCGATCATAGACGGAAAGAGATATGAGATAGTCTATATGCCGTATTCCGCTGCTGAGTTAAGTGCTCTTAAAGCATCCGGAAGCGATACCTATTCGGTTTTCAGATTCCTCGATCCTTCGGTTGATGCCGAAGTGGGACAGAAGGCTTGTGTGGTTGTGGTCAAGGACAAGAAGGAAGATGTACTGTCCGTATCCAATTCCGCAATTCACAGAGACGACGGCGGATCTTATGTAAGTCTTGAATCCGGTGATAAAGCTTATATCACCAAGGGTATGACCGACGGAGTGTTTACCGAGGTTCTCTCGGGAGTTAATGAAGGGGATGTCCTTCTTTTGGACACCTATAAAGATGCTCCCGAAAATGTGGTGACACTTTTCAGAGGTGATTTCTACATCAAATATGAAGGCACGGGTTATCTGTATTACCCTGATATTGCCAATATTTCCAATGATATTAAATACGGAACCGTGACACTGACCGCCAAGAATGTCACCAAAGGCCAAAGGGTTAAAAGAGGTGACGTAATAGCTTATGTGTCGGTTGCCGAAAATTCCGTCATATTGGAGGAGCTTACTTTAAGGCTCACCAGACTCGGTGAGAGAAGAGACAGAGCTCAGGAAGCGGTGGATGATCCGCTTACGGAATACCTTGATAAGGATGTTCAGGAGCAACTTAAAAATGCTGTTTCTTCACTGGACAGACAGATCCTATCGGTTTCCGAACAGATCCTCGAGATCCAGGAAGCATATTCCGTTACCGCTTTATATGCGCCTTGTGACGGTGTGGTCGGATATATCACGGAGCTTTCGGACGGAGCTGTTCTTAAATCGGGAGAACTTATCGCAACCGTAGCTTCCGATTCAGCAGAGTATCTGTACGCGGAGAATGAATCCAAGATACTTCGTTACGGAATGGAACTTATCGGAGAATATACCAATCCGAATACGGGAGAAACCGTACAATTCCCCGCAACCGTTTCGAGTATTTCCTTCGGACCCGTAAGCTCAGATCTTGCTTCCGACAGAGTTTATGTAATGCCGACGGGCGTAACGCTTCCCGGCGGAGCACATGATCCGGATGCAGAGATCGCAGCCGAGATTCCTTCGGGAGTTGCGGTTGTGGCAACCAATCCTTGGGAAGAGTGGTTGCTTGAACAGGAAGCAGCCAACGCTCCCGCAAAGCAGTCCTATTCACTTACCGGTTACCTTGAGTATGAGACGAATGTTGTTCTTGTACCTGCCAAGGCGGTAACTTTCTCCGGAGATCAGGCTTACGTAACCGTATTCGACGGTGAGAAGTATGTCAGGAGAGGATTTATAGCCGGCGGTGCCAATCCCACCAAGAGCGTAACCATTGACAATGTAGCATATATCTGGGCTGTTGAAGGCCTGGAAGAAGGAATGGTCATAGTTTACTGATGCTTCTTTTGGAATTACAAAAGATCAGAAATAAGAAATGGATGTTTGCATGTCTCCTTTTGGGAGCTGTGCTTCTGTTTGCGTCAGCCGTAAGTTTCCCGATGTACAGAACCGCCGTACTCGACAGAATGCTGGATGATCAGTTTGAAGAGTATATGACGGAAACCGGCAACTGGCCCATGCAGATGAGGTTTTCTTTTCAGGTCGGAAAAAACGGAAATATGGATTCACTCGATACCAAGGTTGAGGGTGCACGATCTGCATATTCTCAGCTCGGTGTTCCCGAGTATGAAACCATTTACTATTATTCGACCATCAACAATGAAGCTACCCCCGATCTTGTCAGAGATGACGGGATTCAGTTTTCGCTTAAAGCCTCAACCATGTCAGGTATCGAGGATCACATTACCATAGTTGACGGAAGCTTTTGGGAGGATTCGGATCCCTCCGATCATACACTGGATGTAATCGTAAGCGAGCAGACATTCCTGTCTTCTTCCATGGTAATTGGTGACGTATTCACCATCCCTTCAATATCTGCACGCGGAAGCAATAACATAAGACTTAAAGTTGTGGGTGTATTCGATATAACCGATCCTTCCGAAGTATATTGGCAGGAGGGTTCGAGATATTTCACCGGTGCGCTTTTTGTCCGCTACGACGCATTTTTGGATTATTTCGTACACAATCCCGAGCGCTCCAAATTCCCCATCAATGTAGAAATATATGACCAGTTTGATTACCGCACAGTTAATGCAGCACAGGCAGGCGCCATAACCGAATCCGCCAACGCATTCTTAAACGGAACATACGGAGCTCTTACCAAGCGCCCCGATTTTATGGATGTTCTTGAGACCCATGAGAGTATGAGACGAAGGATCTCCGTATCACTGCTTCTTCTGGAGATACCGCTTCTTCTCCTCCTTGCTGCATTTATTCTGATGATCTCCGGCCAGCTCTATTCGATGGAGGAAAATGAGATTTCCATGTATAAGAGCAGGGGAGCTTCTTCAATGCAGATCTTCTTACTGTATCTGCTTCAAAGCGTGATCATATCGGCGCTTGCGGCCGTCATCGGAGTTCCCATAGGAATGGCAGTGACGGGAGCTTTGGGAAGTGCAAGTTCCTTCCTTGAATTCGGTATCAGACGTGAACTTACCATCGCCTATACCTCCGAGGCTTTTGTCTATACATTGGTTTCGGGACTTATATGTGTACTCATAATGACTCTTCCCTCCATACCTGCTTCAAGACTTTCCATAGTCGGAGCTAAGAGGGGCGGAGCCAAGAATAAAAAACCTTTGTGGGAGAAATTCTATCTGGATGTATTGTTCCTTCTGATCTCACTCTATGGTTTTTATAATTTCTCACATCATACCGAAGACCTGCTTCAGAGCGCACTTAAGGGAGAAGCACTGGATCCTTTGCTTTATTTCTCATCCTCCCTTTTCATACTGGGAGCGGGAATGCTTCTTATCAGGCTCAGACCCCTTCTGGTCAAAGTGATCTTTTTCTTCGGAAAAAAGCGTTTCAAGCCCGCCTCCTATGCGGCGATGCTTGAGAGCATCAGAAGTGCCAGATCACAGCAGTATATATCACTCTTTGTAATATTGACTGTAGCCCTCGGAATGTTTGATGCGGTTTCGGCAAGGACCATACTTGAGAATTCGCTTGCAAATACATCATATATAGACGGAACGGATATAAGATTCCGTGAGATCTGGCTGGATAACAGTGCAACAAGACGTTTCGATCCTTCCATAGAGCTGACATATTTCGAGCCGAATTACACGGATTATGCAGAGTTTACCAAATACAGTGAAGGATATACGAGAGTTTATCTTGAAGACGGTTACGTCAAGGCGGGTGCCGGCGCAAGAGAATCCGTCAGCATAATGGGTATTCACACCAAGGAATTCGGAACCATCACCGACGTTGACGGATCACTTCTGTCCGTTCCTTACAGACAGATGCTTAACGATCTTGCCCTTGCTCCAACAGGTGTACTTCTGTCATCCGATTTCAGGGATATTAAAGGAGTTGCCGTCGGCGACAAGATTTCTTTCTACGACAAAAACAATTCATCTGCGGAAGCTACCGTAGTAGGTTTCTTTGAATACTGGCCCGGATATAAACCGGTTACGAGGGAACTCAGTGCTGCGGGCGAGATAACGCAGAAAGACAACTACATGATAGTTGCCAACTATTCCTTTATCAGGAAAAGATTCGGACTTCAGCCTTACTACATCTGGATGGGAACCGGTGAAAACGGAGATAATACCTTCTTCTATAACTGGCTCGAAGAAAGTAAGACTCCTCTTACCTATCTTTCGGACAGAAGTAAGGATCTGGAGAAGACTGTTGAAGATCCTCTTTTACAGGGAATGAACGGAATTCTCACAATGAGCTTTATAGTAATGCTCATACTGTGTGCTGCGGGATATCTGATCTACTGGGTACTTTCCATAAAATCCAGAGAAATGATGCTCGGTGTTCTCAGGGCCATGGGTCTCCACTCGGGCGAAATGATAAGCATGCTGTCCATTGAACAGGCGATATGCGGTCTTTATTCGGTGGCAGCGGGAGCAGTCGTAGGTGTTATAGCTTATACGCTGTACGTGCCCATGCTTCAGACGGCATATTCATCATCCGCGCAGATCCTTCCTCTCGTAATGATCAGAGACAGTTCGGATATGGTAAAGCTTTTTGCATCCGTCGGACTGATGCTCATCGTCAGCATATTCGTACTTACATTGATCATCAGAAAACAGAACATGATAAGAGCATTGAAACTGGGGGAGGAGTGATATGGGATCAATCATTGAGATCAAAAATGTCACAAGGGATTTCCAGACTCCCGGAGGAAAGGTATCGGTGCTCAAGGGGATCAACGCAACGATTCAGGCAGATACTATGTGTATCTTAAGAGGTAAGTCGGGTTCGGGTAAGACGACACTCCTTAACATAATAGGAGGGCTCGACGATCCTTCTTCCGGACAGATACTCATAGACGGTACCTCATCCCATGGCATGAACAGCAGAGCCAGGGAGAATATGAGAAGAAGGCAGATGGGATTTGTATTCCAGTCCGTAAGCCTTATCCCTTCCATGAACGCCATACAGAATGTGGAATTTGCCATGCGCATGGCAGGTTACAGAGATAATCTGGATAAAAGAGCGGCAGAGTGCCTTTCTATCGTAGGTCTTTCCAACAGAATGACTCATATGCCTCAGGAAATGTCCGGAGGAGAACAACAGAGAGTTGCGATAGCAAGAGCGATCGCACATCATCCCAGGATAATACTTGCGGATGAGCCCACGGCGGAGCTGGATTCCGGAATGGCCGTTGAAGTTACCAAGCTTTTTAAGAGAATATCCGAGGAAGAGAAGGTAACCATCATAATGACCACCCATGACGTAGGGCTTATGGGTGCGGGCGACCAGCTCATCGAACTCAAAAACGGACGCATAGAAGGGAGTGAAGCAGATGGCTGATGAAGAAGTAAAAACTCCCGAATATATGATAGATGCGGAAGGCCTCGTCAAGATCTACAAGACCAAAGAAACCGAGGTGCTCGCCCTTTCCGGACTTGATCTGAAAGTTGAAAAAGGTGAGTTTACGGCTCTGATAGGTAATTCCGGTTCGGGTAAATCCACTTTCCTGAATATGATCGGAGGTCTGGATATACCCAGTGCGGGCAAGCTTTTCGTCGGAGGAAAGAACCTTTTCAGGATGACGGAGAGCGAAAGGGTTAAGTATAAACGCGAGACGGTAGGTTTTGTCTGGCAGAACAATGCAAGAAACCTGTTCCCGTACCTGACGGCCATAGATAATATCTGCATCCCCATGAGATTCAGCGGGGTAAAGAGGAAAAAACAAAGGGCTGAGGAATTGCTAGAAGCGGTCGGCATGAAGGATCACAGGTTCAGCAGACTGGGAACTCTGTCGGGAGGCGAACAGCAGAGAATAGCGATAGCCATTGCACTTGCCAATTCGCCGGGACTGCTACTTGCGGATGAGCCCACGGGTTCGGTTGATGAGAGAACGGGAGACCAGATCTTTGAGATCTTTACCAAACTCAACGAAGCCGGTCAGACAATACTGGTAGTAACTCATGATCTGGCATTGTCACGAAAGGTTCGAAGGGTTGTGGCCATAAGGGATGGCAGGATAAGTTCCGAGAGGATACTCAAAGAAAGCTATGCTGACAGGCTCAAGGAATCCGGAGTCGACTGGAGAAACGAAGAAACCCAGGAAGAGTACGTTGTCGTAGATAAAACCGGACGATTGCAATTGCCCGCAGATGTAATAGAAAAAATGGGTGGTGCGACCGGCCGTTTGGTGGTTTTGTACGAGGATGGTCAGATAAAGCTAAAAAAGCCATAGTCTTGTACGTTTAAACGTGTTAAAATCATACATGTTGCACAAAAACTTTTTGAAGTAATTGACGATTCATTGATTTTTTGCATAAAATCAATACCGAAAAAGCAATATTTAACTAGATTATTTAACATATTACACACTATAATTAACACTATGAAAAACGGTACTAAAAAATTTATAGGCACAGTTGTTTTTTGCGGAGCTTTCGCAGGAATCTGCGTACTTCTCAACCTTAGAGATAAGGATAACTTCAGCGATAAGTATGCGGGTTACGATCTTACAACCGACATAGTCGGTCTCGAGAGGACCGGGACCTATACCGGCTACCTGCTCGATCATGAAGGGGCAGCTTATCCCGATAAGACGGTAGATATTGATATTTTCGATTATTCCGTCGACAGCGGTGAGGCTGAGATACTCACTGATTACCACGATGAGGCAAAGGTTTTGTTCACCGATACCGAATCTGTGGTTTCTTTTGATGTAAATATCCCCGAAAGCGGATTCTACTATCTTAAGATGGATTATCTGATTCCCGAATCCAGAGGCGTAGCAGCGGAGAGAAGCATCTATATTAACGGAGAGCTTCCCTTTGATGATGCCGGCAACCTTACCTTCAGCCGTATTTGGACTGACGGCGGAGAGGTCAGAACGGATAACCAGAACAATCAGATCAGACCTTCTCAGGTTGAAGTATTTGATTGGCAGACTTCATATTTCAGAGATGATATGGGATATGTTCAGAATCCCTATACATTCTACTTTGACAAGGGCGTTTCAACCGTCAGTTTAGGCGCTGAGAACGAGCCCATTGTCATCAAGGGACTTTCTGTTGTTCCCGTTGAAAATCCTGTTTCTTATGATGAATATATCGCATCACTTCCTGCAGATACCGGCGCAGGCAGCGATTATATCACAGTCATTCAGGGCGAAGATTCGACTCTTCGTTCCGAGTCTTCCCTTTATGCAAAATATGACAGAGCTTCACCTACCACTGTTCCTTACAGTGTTACCCACACTGTTCTTAACTATACCGGCGGAGAAGCCTGGAGATCCTATGGTCAGTGGATCGAATGGGATTTTGAAGTTCCCGAAGACGGTTATTACAACATAATGATCAAGGGACGTCAGAATTATTCAAGAGGTCAGGTATCCAGCCGTGCTATCTATATCGACGGTGAGATTCCTTTTGCAGAGGCGGGAGAGGTTTCCTTCCCTTATGCAAATGATTGGAACTGCCTGACTGTGGGCGACGATGATGGCAATCAGTATAATTTCTACCTTACCAAAGGAACCCATACCATCAGAGTTGAATCGGTTCTCGGAAGTGTAGGACCTATTATTGAAGAACTTGAGGATTCCACTTACAGACTCAACCAGATCTACAGAAGAATCCTTGTATTCACCGGCGCTAATCCCGATCAGTACAGAGATTATCGTATTCAGGACAACTATCCCGAGATCATGGAAGCCATGGAACTCGAGTATAGAAGACTTTACAGGATCGTTGACGAGTACGTAGAGTACACCGGACAGAAGGCAGTAAATATCGCGGCAGCTCAGACGGTTGCTCAGCAGCTTGAGCGTTTCTGCGAAAAGCCCGGTAAGATCACTCACGAATTCGTAACCTTCAAGGATAATATCACCGCTCTCGGTACCGCAATGCTCAACATGAGCGATACCAAGATGGATATCGACTACATCGTAGTATCCGGAACCGGTACAAATCCTCCGGTTGAAAAGGCTTATTTCTGGAGCAAGGCTCTTCATGAGGTTAAGAGCTTCGTAGCTTCCTTCATAGTAGATTACAATTCCGTCGGTAACGTTTATGCGGATTCCGACAGAAGCAATACCATTAAGGTATGGGTAACCACCGGACGTGACCAGGGTACCATCCTTAAGACCATGATCGACGATACATTTACTCCCGAGACGGGAATAAGAGTAAACGTTGAAATAGTTGACCCCAATGCACTGCTGAATGCGGTTCTTGCAGGACGCGGACCTGACGTGGTTCTTTCCATCGGTGCCGACCAGCCTGTAAACTACGCACTCAGACATGCTTCGGAAGACATCACTCAGTTTGAGGGATGGGAAGAGGTTCTCAGTCACTACTCGGAGAGCTCCTATGAGCAGTACAGACTTGACGATCACATATATGCGATCCCCGAGCAGCAGCAGTTCAACGTTATGTTCTACAGAAAGGACGTTCTCGACGAACTGGGACTCGAACCGCCCAACACCTGGAAGGAACTTATCGAGATGCTTCCCACCATTCAGGGAAATAACCTTTCGATAGGAATTCCTACCGCCGCAGGATCCGCTAGTACCGCAACCGCATCCACGGCAATCGCTTCCAGCGTTCCCGATCTTTCGCTTTACTTCACACTTCTCTTCCAGTATGGCGGAGATATGTATAACGATGAAGGAACCAGAACAACGGTTGATACGGAAGCCGGAGTAAGAGCATTTGATGATTATCTCAGATACTTTAACGACTACGGTCTCCCTGTAATATATGACTTCGTAAGCCGTTTCCGTTCCGGTGAGATGCCCATAGGTATCTGTACATACGCACAGTACAACACACTTATGGTATCCGCTCCCGAGATCAGAGGTCTTTGGGACTTCACGGTTATCCCCGGCACCGAACGCATTGATGAGAACGGTAATGTCTATATCGACAGATCCGATTTCATAACCGGTAATGCGACCATGATGATCGCTACCGATGACGAACAGGTTAAGCTCAATTCCTGGGAGTTCATGAAGTGGTGGGCCAGCCCCGAGACTCAGGTAAGATTCGGACGTGAGATCGAGGCACTCCTCGGATCATCTGCAAGATATGCAACCGCTAACAGGGATGCATTCTCACAGCTCTCATGGAGTTATAACGACATCAATGTTCTCAATGAACAGTGGGATTCAACCGTAGGAATCAGAGAGGTTCCCGGCGGATACTACACCGGACGTCATATCGCCAATGCCTGCAGAAAGGTTATCAACGAGAAGACGGACTCAAGAGAGACCATCATCGATTACTCGATCATGATAAATGATGAGATCGACAGGAAACGTAGAGAATTTGGTATGCCGATTTACGGAGAATATTAACCAATGTCACAATTTTTAAAAGACTACATCAAAGTTAAAAAGCATAATTTCAGGATCGGGGTCAAGAGAGCAAGGCTTTCTAAGAGTTGCTATCTTTTCCTCGCCCCCTATGCGCTCATTTTCACGATGTTCTATATCCTTCCCGTCGTGATATCGATCGTCTTCAGTTTTACTTATTACAATATTCTGGAAACTCCGAGATTCGTCGGTCTTCAGAATTACATTTCTCTGTTCCTTGAGGATGATATTTTCCTGATATCCATCAAGAACACCTTCATGATAGCGATCATAACCGGTCCCTTGGGTTATTTGGGCAGTTTCCTCTTTGCCTGGCTCATAAACGAGCTTCCCAGATGGGTTCGAAGCGTGGCGGTCGTTATCTTCTATGCTCCTTCGATAGCAGGTAACTGTTACGTAATCTTCTCGGTATTCTTCAGAGGCGACGCATACGGATATGTAAACGCATTCCTGATGGACACCGGTATCATCGATACACCTCAGCTGTGGCTCATCGACCCCAGATACATGCTTCCCGTATGTATGGGCGTTATTCTCTGGATGAGTCTCGGAGCAGGATTCCTTTCATTCGTTGCAGGTCTTCAGGGTATAGACAAAGCCCAGTATGAAGCGGGATATGTGGACGGCATCAAAAACAGATGGCAGGAGCTTTGGTTCATTACTCTTCCCAATATGAAGCCCATGCTCATGTTCGGTGCGGTAATGTCCATAACTCAGGCATTCAGTGTATGTGATGTCACAAGAAACTTGTGCGGATATCCTTCAACGGACTACGCTGCAAGAACAATAGTCACACATCTTTTTGACTATGGTTTCAGCAGATTCGAAATGGGTTATGCATGTTCCATCGCTACGATCCTGTTCCTGATGATGATACTCTGCAATAAAGCAATCCAGTCACTCTTAAGCAGGGTAGGTACCTGATATGTCCGATATGAATAATAATAATATGGCTGAAAACAAAAACGTGAATACGGAAGTTCAGGAGACTGAAGAAGAGGTTCTTCAGACTGTGACCGAATCGGAAGAGACAGTTGATGAGGTTGCAGAAGAGACTGCCTCAGAAGAGGCTCCGAAGAAGAGTCTGATCGACGAAGAAGAGGGAGATGTCCTTAAAGCTACCGTCGTTAAAGAGACTTCCGCCAAGAAAACAAAAAAATCCAAGAAGAAAAAGGATGATGAAGAGGAAGCCTATCACAAGCCTCTCATTAAGCGCCGTAAGCCTAACAGAAGTATAGCGGGAGACCTTTTCTTATACCTCTTCCTAATTCTGGTAGCAGTGCTTATGTTCTTCCCCATCATCTATGCGGTTGAATCGGCACTTAAGCCTCTGGATGAGCTTTATAAGTTCCCTCCCAGAATCTTCGCACAGAATCCTACGTTGGATAACTTCTCGGATCTGTTCGTAACCATGAGTAAATCGTGGGTATCTTTCTCGAGATATATTTTCAACACGGTATTTATAACAGGCGTAGGTACGGCAGGACATCTTATCTTTGCATCCATGGCAGCATTTGTTCTTGCAAAGTATGATTTCCCCGGCGGAAAGACATTCTTCAAGATTGTAACCGTTGCAATGATGTTCACCGGTTATGTAACCGGTATTCCCAACTACATCATCATGAGTAAGTTCCACATGATCGATACTTATTGGGCAATCATCATTCCCGCGTTTGCATTCCCTATGGGACTTTTCCTGATGAAGCAGTTCATGGAAGGTCTTCCCACTTCACTTATTGAAGCGGCTAAGATCGACGGAGCAAATGAGTGGACTGTTTTCTCGAGGATCGTTATGCCCAATGTTAAACCGGCATGGCTGACAATGATCATATTCTCGGTTCAGGCTCTTTGGAACAATCCGGCTTCTACGGTTATCTATTCCGAGGAAATGAAGACACTTCCTTTTGCAATGCAGCAGATTCAGGCCGGCGGTATCGCGAGAACCGGTGAGGCAGCAGCGGTACTTGTCGTTTTGATGATAGTTCCCATAGCAATATTCATATTCTCTGAGAGCCAGATCCTTGAGACCATGGCATCATCCGGATTGAAGGATTAATACTGATGAAAAAGCCTGTAATATTAACAATCAAAAGAATAGGTGCACTGATGGCTGCAGCGGCATTGGGAATCATGACTGTTCCAATGCATTCTCAGGCTATGGAGCACAGAAGTTATACCTACATTTATGATTATTGGGGTGATGTTCAGGATACTCCAGATGTATACGAGGTATTTAATGTATATACCTCCGCAGAACTCGGATTGGACGTTAGAATGAACAATCCCAGTGGCCTGACCGTAGCGGGAGATAAGGTTTATATCTGCGATACCGGCAACAACCGCGTTGTTGTTCTCGGAACCGATCCCGACCTCGGATTAGTGCTTCTCGATGAGTTTGATTCCATAAAGGGTGCTCCCGATAATAACTCATTAAGCGGTCCTACCGATCTTGCCGTTTCGGAAGACGGAAATATTTTCATCGCCGACAAGGGCAATAATCGTATTTTAAAAGTGGATCCCGATCTTCACTACATCATGGAGTTTACTCTCCCGGTTGACAGTGCGCTTTCGGCAGATACCATTTTCCTTCCCAACAAAATTGTAGTAGACACCGCAGAGAGAGTTTATTGTATCTGCGATGGTGTTAACAAGGGTCTTCTTAAGTACGAACCTGACGGAACATTCGCCGGATTTATCGGAGCTACCAAAGCACCTTACGATCTTATCGATTATATTTGGAAGAAATTTGCGACTCAGGAACAGATCGACCGTATGCCTGTCGATGTTCCTACCGAGTACAGCAATATATACATGGATTACGAAGGTTTTATCTATGCCAGCGTTCCCGTATCGGATGCACAGGCTCTTGATGATCTTAAGGTTGATTCCGTAAGAAGACTTAATCTTCTCGGTAACAATATTCTGGTCAACAACGGAGAATGGTTAAACTGCGGTGATATTTACTGGGGATCCGCAGGCGGATATTCGGGACCTTCGATGTTCTCCGATGTAACCGCAATGGAAAATGACATTTATGTATGTCTTGACAGAAACCGCGGACGTCTCTTCGGATATGACGATCAGGGACGTATGGTCTTTGCTTTCGGCGGAAACGGTAATATGGACGGATATTTCAGACGTCCCATCGGTATCGACCATATCGGATATGACTTGCTCGTACTTGACTCTGCCGACTGTTCCTTAACATATTTTGTTCTCAGCGATTTCGGCAAGAATATTTACGGTGCGATAGACAATTTCGATTCCGGTAAATATGAAGAATCCGCTGCACTGTGGCAGAAGGTTCTGGATATTGACGGAAATTACGATCTTGCTTATATCGGTCTCGGACGAGCATACCTTCGTCAGGAAAATTACGCTGAGGCCATGAAGTACTTCGAGATCAAGTATGACGATGATAACTGGTCCAAGGCGTTTAAAGAGTATCGTAAAGAATGGGTTCAGAGTCATCTGTTCATTACAGTTTTGGTATTGCTCCTCATATTCCTGGTTCCTCTCGGAATAGAGAAATTCAGAAATATGAAGATAGAGATCGCGACTTCCGATGTATTCAGATTCCCGGATCCCGAGGATAATATGACCAGGGCTGAGATCAGGGAATACCACAAGAAACAAAGACAGGAATACAGAGAAAGAGAAAAAGCCAAGAAAGAAGCACGTAAGCTCGCAAAGCTCAACAGCAGCAACAGATAATTACGTAATAAGAGAAAAAACATGGCACAGACAACTGTTAAAGAAAAAACTATAGTAAGCGGCATCGCAGGGTGGTTTAAGAAGACCTTCGGTCCCAAATATTGGGATTCGCTAAAATTCTCTCTTTATTGTATAACTCATCCTCTTGATGGATTTTGGGATCTGACTCATGAGAAGAGAGGAACTTATGCGGCTGCCAACACGATACTGTTCCTTACGATCCTTGTGAGGATCCTTGCCCTTAAATACACAAGCTTTGTCTTCATTCGTGTTTATTGGGAAGATATCAATATCTTTTTGTATATTGCCAGTATTCTTTTCCCGCTTTTGCTGTTTGTTATCGGAAACTGGGCAACTACCACGCTCTTTGACGGTAAGGGAAAGCTTGGTCAGGTTTATATAGGTACCTGTTATGCTCTTACTCCCTACCCGCTCATGCAATTTCCTTTGATGATAATCAGTAATGTCATCACGGTTAATGAGGCGCAGTTTTATACGGTTTTGGCCGGATTGTCACTCGTATGGTGCGGACTCCTCATAATAGCTGCGATGGGACAGATACATGAGTTTTCCGGAGCCAAAAATATCCTGTTCATGATATTTTCATTGTTTGCGATGCTGGTAATAATCTTCATATTGATGATCTTTTTCAGTATGGTCACTCAGGCTCTCGGATATTTCTATTCACTTTACAGAGAATTCATGTTCAGAGTATAGCGTCCGGATCTGACCAATAGTTTTATAGAATACATTACAGCCTTACCGGAGTAAGTATGAGAAGAAGAAGTGCAGAACAAAAACAAGAAGCAAGAAATGAGTTGATCAAATTCCTGAAGAGTTTGATCGTGCCCGGTATCTTTGCTCTTATACTGGCAGGACTCATCATCTTTGTTGTTACATATACGAACAAAGAAGAAGAGGCAGTGATAATTCCCGTCAATGCTTATGCGGGTGACGGTAAAGAGATAGTGTTGGAGAACGATCAGCTGGTATTGACCATGGATCCTGCCACCACATATTTCACCGTTAAAGTTAAATCCTCAGGCAAGGTATGGTACTCGGTTCCCGAAGATGTGGAAGAAGATACCATTGCAATGAGTTCTGAGAAGGGTCGTATCAGATCAACCTTGAATGTTACATACTCAAGTGAGATCGGATCCGAAGTTTCTTATAACAACTACGATTACAGTATCCAGAATCAGACATATGATGTTGAGAGCGACGGAGAGTCCATTACCGTACATTATTCCATCGGTAAGGTGAAGAAGGAATATGTTATCCCCATAGCTTGTACCGTTGAAGAAATGGAAGGTTATTGGGCAAATCTCTCTCAGGGTGATCTTAATATCGTAAAACAGTACTACAAGAAGTACGATATCAACGATCTTGGAAGAAAGGATGATCCCGAAGCGCTCCTTGCGGCATATCCCGCACTTGCAGATCAGGTATTGTATGTACTTCGTGACACCGCAACCGATGCGATCAAGTCAAAGCTTCAGAAGATCTTTGAGGAATCTGTGGGATATACTTACGAAGATTTCCTCAGAGATAAAGAGTACCTTGCAGAATCAGAATCGGGAAGCGCTGCGGTTTACAATGTAGATGTTACCTACAGGCTGGATGGAGGAGATCTTATTGTTGAGATGCCTTATTCGGCAATGCAGTTCCCTAAGGATAAGCCGATCTTGTCGGTTGATGTTCTTCCTTTCTTCGGAGCGGGCGGAACGGATGATGAAGGATTCCTCCTCATTCCTGAAGGAAGCGGAGCACTCATCAATTTCAATAACGGAAAGACTGCACAGAGTGTTTATTACGCGAATGTTTACGGATGGGACATGGCTCATGCCAGAGACGCCCTTGTTCATTCCACCAGTACCGCGTTCAGCACATTCGGTATTTCCAACGGAAACGATTCTTTTATCTGTACCATAGAAGGCGGTGCAGCTTATGCGGCAGTTGAAGCGGACATCGCCGGAAGATTTAACAGTTACAACTCCGTAAATGCCGAGTATGGTGTTATCGAGAGAGAAGAGTACGATGTAGGCTCGATTTCAAACAGCCGTATCTTTGCTTTCCAGGAAAGCCTTCCCGATGAAGTAATGTCTCAGAGATATACATTCATCAATTCCGGAAGCTATATCGATATGGCTAAGGAATATCAGAATTATCTGCTCAAGAATTATGGAGATTATCTGGTAGCAAATACCGATACTTCCGCACCTTGTTTTGTAGAAGTTGTAGGCGCCGTTGATAAAGTAAAGCAGATCCTCGGTATGCCTGTCTCAAGACCTCTTGAGCTCACCACTTATAAAGAAGCATCGGATATGCTCACACAGCTTGATGCAGACGGCATTGATAATATGATCGTCAGGATGACCGGATGGTGTAACGGCGGTGTCGAACAACAGATGCTCAAAGATGTGGATCCTATAATGGCACTCGGTTCCGGAAGAGATATCGGAAACCTCTGCCGTACTGTTCAGGATCAGGGTAATCAGATCTATCTTGACGGAATCGTTGAGTATGCATATGACTCCAATATTTTTGACGGATTCTTCGCTTACAGGGATTCATCCAGATTCATAAGCCGTGAGCTTTGTAAGCTTTATCCCTTCAGCCAGATCACATATGGCGACAGAGATGACCTTGATGCCCATTATCTGCTCCATGAGCAGCTCATCCTTAAGATGATGGATAATCTTGTTAAGGTAAATGAAAAGTATGGAGCGACCGGTCCTTCGTTCCAGGATGTCGGAACCGACCTTGCAAGCGATTTCTATAAGAAGAATCCTTATTCAAGACAGGATGCTCTTTTGGATCAGGCAGCGAGACTTCAGAGTTATCGTGATAACGGTCAGAGTATAATGATCCGAACCGGTAACACATATGCAGCGGTCTATGCAAACTGCATTACAGATATGGATCTTAAGGGAAGCGAATATACCATAATCGATGAGTTTATTCCTTTCTATGAGCTGGCTCTTCACGGATATGTGAACTACACCGGCGAGCCTGTTAATCTCTGCGGATCCGAAACCGATGAGATCCTTGCATGTGCCGAGTATGGTGCCGGACTTAACTACACCATTATGGCAGACAGTGTAGAGAAGCTTCAGAAAACTCTCTATCCCCAGTACTACGGAGCAGCTTTCGATTCCGTACACGACAGGATGGTTGAGACATATACCAGATTCAATAACGAACTCGGTCATACATTTAATCAGCAGATGGTCGATCATGACAATCTGAACCAGTATGTATCGGTTACCGTTTATGAAGACGGAACTAAGGTTTACGTCAATTACGGATACTCGGATTACACAGGAAACGGCGTTACCGTTCCTGCAAGAGATTACCTGGTTGTAAAATAAGGGCGATACGGAGAGCCTAAGATGAAGAAGAAATTAAACGGAAAAGTTAGCGGACTTGAAAAGAGAAGGGCGATATCAGGATATCTGTTTATCTCGCCATTTATCATCGGATTTTTACTCTTCATGGTAAAACCCTTTGTGCAGTCTCTGTATATGAGTTTCTGTGATGTTCAGGTCGGTGCGGGCAGTTTTAATCTTATCTATAACGGTCTGTACAATTATAATTATGCATTTAAAGTAGATCCGGAATATTCAAGACTCCTTATTGAAGGATTTACTCAGATGATCATTTACTCATTTGCGATAATGGTCTTCTCGTTTTTCGTAGCATTGGTACTCAATCAGGAATTTCATGGAAGAGCATTGGTAAGAGCGATATTCTTCCTTCCCGTTATTCTCTCGAGCGGTGTTATTCTCGGTCTCGAAACCGATAACTCGGTCATCGCTCAGATGCATGCTACCGTTGAAGATACCATGACCGGTGTAAGCGTTACCGCAGTTCTTGAAAACATTCTCAGAACAGCCGGAGTCGGAACAAGAGCATATGAGACCGTATTCGAACTCATAGATCATATTTACGATATCGCACTTGCTTCAGGAATTCAGATCATCGTATTCCTCTCCGGACTTCAGACTATTCCCAAGAGCATGTATGAGGCAGCATCCATCGAAGGATGTACCGCATGGGAAAGTCTCTGGAAAGTAACATTCCCGATGGTAAGCTCCATCTTCCTTGTAAACTGGGTTTATACCATCGTAGATTATTGTATGAGATCGGATAATGAAGTAATGGAGAAGATTACCGACACGATGGTCGATCAGCTCAATTACGGTTTATCCTCTGCTATGGCTTGGGTTTATTTTGCACTGACCATTGTATTCCTTGCCATCAGTTCATTCATCATTTCCAGGAGGGTATATTATTATGAGTAATGCTGCGGTGATGAGTGCTCCTGCAGATATGGGCAAGGCTAAATCCAAGGATAAGCCTAAGATGTCAGCACTTAAGAAAAAGAAGATAGCGGCTCAGATGGGTATAAGCTTTGTAAGGTTCATTCTTTTATTCGGACTTTGCTTCCTTATCATCCAGCCGATCCTTAATAAGATCTCCATAAGCTTTATGACTGAAGGTGATCTTTATGACCCCGTTGTCATAAATATCCCTGCTCATTTTACGACAGAGAATTATCAGCTTGCTGCCAAGATAATGAATTATAAGCTGGCTCTTAAGAATTCATTTATCACATCTCTTACCATTGCACTGCTTCAGGTTGTTGTCTGCACATTGGTAGGATACGGATTTGCAAGATATGATTTTCCGTTCAAAAAGTTCTGGTTCGGATGTGTTCTTCTGATGATCATCATTCCTCCCCAGGTTGTATCCACTTCGCTTTACCTTCACTTTAAGTTTTTCGATTTCTTCGGATTGATAAAACTTATTACCGGTTCGGAGATCAACCTGAGAGGCTCGGTACTTCCTTATTACATGCTGAGTGCGGGATGTATGGGACTTAAGAATGGCCTGTATATTTACCTTATCAGACAGTTCTTCAGAAACATTCCCAAGGAATTGGAAGAGGCTGCATATGTTGACGGATGCGGAACTCTCAAGACATTCATCATCATCATGCTTCCCGATGCTAAACCGATCCTTACTTCATGCTTCCTGTTTGCATTTGTATGGCAGTGGACTGACGGATTCTATTCCAGAATGTTCCTCGGAAATATGAAACTTGTAAGTACATCCATATCGACTATTGTTGATTCACTTTCCGATTACATTATGAAGTCCCTCGGATTACAGACAGGTACTGTATCAACAGCTTATGCAAACTGTATTCTTGCTACCGGTACTCTGATGATAATCATGCCTCTTATAATCCTTTATCTCTTCGCTCAGAGAGGATTTGTAGAGTCACTTTCACAGACCGGAATCAAGATGTAAAATTGGACAATCCGCGAAAAAATGTGATATAATTTTTCGTGGGTTTACAGCCCGATATATATCCGCAATAAAGCGGGGAATATATATTTTTTATCAGACCTTTACAGGTCAAAAGGAGGATTATGAAGAGAAAGTTTTTGAACCAGATCATTGCTGTCGGCGCAACTGCTGCAATGGTCGCAGGAATGGCCGGATGTCAGAATGGCAACACTCCCGTTGAGCCTCAGCCTACCGACACTCCCGCTACTCAGGCTCCCGATGACGGAGGTAACACCGATCCTGTTGAGCCCGTAAGTGAGTATGAAGTTCTTACTCATGCTGACGGATCAGCTATCGATCTCGGCGGTGTTGAAATCTCCATCGTTAACTGGTGGTCAGGAGATCCCTCAGATCCCGTTAATGATTACGAGGAAGCAATGTGGGATTATCGTGAGTGGTGTCAGGAGACTTACAACTTCACCGTTAAAGAGACCACTGAGTACGCAGGCGGATCACTTACCTGGGGCGATTGCATCCAGCAGTTCACTGACTACGTAACTTCCGGCGGAGATGACAACTACTACGTATTTACCGGACGTATGTGTGCAGCAGCTACCACCGCTGTTTCATCCGGACTTATGTATGATCTTTCCACCATCGAGTGCCTTGATTTCAAGTCAAATCCTATCTTCACCAGAAACCAGGTTGATGAGTTCTTTGCATCAGGTGACAGCGTATATACCATGTATGCTACCAGCAACGGATTCGCAGAGCCTCGTGAAGGAATTTACTTCAACAAGAGAGTTCTTGAGGATGCAGGTATTGATCCTGAGAGCATCTATGATATGCAGGCTGCAGGAACCTGGACTTGGGACGCTTGGACCGAGCTCATGGAGAAGGTTCAGAGAGATACCAACAACGATGGTACTCCCGATGTATTCGGATATACCTGTAACTATGATGATGCTGTTGAAGAGTTCGTACTTTCCAACGGTGCATCTTTAGTAAAGAATGAAGCATCAGGACTCAGAGTTGCATTTGATGACGCTGATACCCAGGAAGCTCTTAACTTCTTCCAGGATTGCTGCGCTAACTACGATGCACACCTTTACTATCCCGCTGATGCAGCTTGGGACTTCTACAAGACCGATTGGCTTACCGGAAACACTGCTTTCTACATCGGACAGTGGTGGGAGCATGACAACGTAAGAGGTATCGGAGAAGATGGAAGATCTCTTGAGGATGAAGTAGGATTCGTATCCTTCCCTGTTGGACCTTCTGCAGGAAACAACTTCACCACTTATGCATCTGATAACCTTTACTACATCCCCGGATGCTATGATGCAGATAAGGCATTTGCTTGCGCATTCGCTTATATGTGCTTCTATGGCGATACTCCCGGATATGAAGATTTCATCGAGAGCCTTGACGGAATCAAAGCCGGTTCCTATGCATTCTTCGATGATACCAGAGCAGTTGATGAGTCTATCGTAAGAATCATCAAGACCGCTGGTTATGAGCCCGCTGAGTCTGTTCCTCAGGTTGATATCGGACCTCAGTTCAGACATCATGTAGGTGTTAACGTTGCAGAAGGAACTATCAGTGATATGTCCGCTGCAATCGAAGAAGCAGCTACTCAGTGGAACACCTTCGTTGACGAAGCTAATGCTAAATAATTAGTTTCTCCAAGGAACACAAATATTGCAGGGCGGCGTTTATGACGCCGCCCTGTTTTTAATAGTACGGAGCAGAATATGGGTGAAGCAAAATTTCATCTTCCCGGTCTTAGAAATAATTATCCTTTAAACATGATGGTGATCAACCTGTTTGAAACCCATCCTGAATTATTCCGTGACGGATTAAAAATTGCCAGCTGTTACGGAGAATTTCCTACTTCACTTTGGAACGGCGGAAGAGGATCATTGGATGATCAGTGTTCCGCAGATTATGTAGTTAATGTAATAAAGACTCTTAATGCCCACGGTATTTCCGTGAGACTGACTTACACGAATATGACACTTACAGAGTATGAGTGTGAGGATCCCTATTGTAATTTTTGTCTGGATGAACTTGCTAAAGATGACAGAAATGCGGTGATCCTGTTTTCACCGATACTCGAGGAATATATCAGAAAAAAATATCCGAATCTGAAGATCGTATCTTCAACCTGTAAGAGACTTACTAAGATAGATCAGGTGAACGAAGAATTATCCAAGCCTTACGATCTGGTGGTTCTGGATTATGATTTCAATAATGATTACGAAAAGCTCGCTCAGATAAAAGACCACGACAGATGCGAGATACTTGTAAATGCAATATGTACTCCCAACTGTCCGAGACGTTCCGACCATTATAAGAACATAGCGGAGAATCAGCGGCTAAAACTCAAAAACAGAAAGATGCCGCGTGAGCATCAGATACCGCTGACGCCATGGAGCTGTGAATACTATAAGGACGGAAACTATTATAAGATCAAGGATTATAAAACCTTCGTTTCTCCGGAAGACGTATTCGGAAAATACAGCGAGGAACTGGGATTTCATAATTTTAAAATAGAAGGTCGAACTGATAATTATTTTTCACTTATAGAAACTTATAGTAATTATCTGATAAAGCCCGAGCATCAGGGAACCTTCAGACTTAAGCTTTATACTGCACTTGTAGGAAATAAACTGATCATGGTTCAGAAACCCAAACCCCAGTCATTTATACTTCCAACAAAGGAGTAAGAAGTGGAATATACAGACGATAAGATATATTGGCATCTACCCGGATTTTGCGTATTCAGGATCCTTAATCAGGTTGTCATGAATATCATGAAATCCCATCCGGATTATTTTAACGACGGATATACGATCGGTTCCTCATACGGTACATTTCCCGGAGCAATATGGAACGGCGGAAGAGCCGTTGTGGGATCTGCCACGAAACAGCAGATTGA